>JBATYU010000783.1:0-9623 GCA_049674245.1 Bradyrhizobium sp.
GGGGAGTGTCGCCCGCACCCTGACGTTGCTGGGTGGCGACGCCCTAAAACTTCACCAGCGCACCGCGGCGCTGCTCGCGAGGTTGCCGCAGGTCGATCCGCGCGAGCTGCACGCGCTGGGTGATGCACTCGGCACCAGCGACCGGGTGGCGCTTGCGGCCTTTGTCGACAGCGTCGATCGCTGGATCGGCGATCGCATGAGGGCCGATGAGGATGCCAACGCCAACCTTCCCCGCCTTGCACGGCTGGCGGAGGTATGGGAAAAGACCGTCCGCGCCGCACGCGACATCCAAGATTATAATCTTGAACGAAAACCGCTGGTTTTCTCGGTGTTCGGGATGCTTGCGGAAGCAACGCGCTGAGACGCTGCGCTTATCGTCCCCGACAGAAATTGCGCTTGGGTCATAAAGGAATCCGTGGTGGCGACTGCAGCCAAGAAAAAATCCAGAAAGCGAAAGGCGAAGAAGGTTCGCTCCACGGCGTCGGCCGCCGACAAGCGCGCGAAAGCGAACAAAGGCGTCGTGAAGAAAGCCAATAACGCGAAGAAGCCGAGCGGGAAAAAGGCGGCAAAGAAGACCGCGGCCAGGCAGACGGCGAAGAAACCAGCAAAACCATCGACGGCAACCAAACCCGTCTTGGCGCCGAAGCAAACGCAGGCGGCCAAGAAAGCCGAAAGAAAGCCGGCCGCCGGCACCGGCAAAAAGCCCGAGCCCGTTGCAGCCGCACCAGCGGCGGCTCGCGGAAACAAATATTATATCACGACCGCCATCGCCTACCCCAACGGCGTGCCGCATATCGGTCACGCCTATGAGGCGATCGCGACCGACGCGCTGGCGCGGTTTGCGCGGCTCGACGGCAAGGAAGTGTTTTTCCTGACCGGCACCGACGAACACGGCCTGAAGATGGTGCAGACCGCGGAAGCCGAAAAGCTGCCGACCAGGGAGGTCGCGACCCGCAACGCCGCGCTTTTCAGACAGATGGATCAACGGCTGAACGTGTCGTTCGACCGCTTCATTCGCACCACGGAGGAGCAGCACCATCGCTCCAGCCAGGAAATCTGGCGGCGGATGGCCGACAACGGCGATATCTATCCCGACACTTATGCCGGCTGGTATTCGGTGCGCGAGGAGGCCTATTACGCCGAAGATGAAACCGTGATCGGCGACAATGGCGTGCGCGTGGGTCCGCAGGGCACGCCGGTCGAATGGGTGGAAGAGAAGAGCTATTTCTTCAAGCTTTCGGCCTATCAGGACAAATTGCTCGCGCTCTATCAAAGTCAGCCCGATTTCATCGGACCGGATTCGCGCCGCAACGAAGTCATCAGCTTTGTCAAAGGCGGATTGCGGGATCTGTCGATCTCGCGCACGACATTCGATTGGGGCGTCAAGGTGCCTGGTGACCCCGCGCATGTGATGTATGTCTGGGTCGACGCGCTGACCAACTATATCACCGGCGTCGGGTTTCCCGACGAGAGCGATGCGAACTGGCGCTACTGGCCTGCCGATGTCCACGTCATCGGCAAGGACATCGTCCGCTTCCACGCGGTGTACTGGCCGGCATTCCTGATGTCGGCCGGAATTGAGCTGCCAAAGCGGGTCTACGCCCACGGCTTCCTGTTCAACAGGGGCGAGAAGATGTCGAAGTCGGTCGGCAACGTCGTCGACCCCTTCAACCTCGCCGATCAGTATGGCGTCGACCAGATGCGCTATTTCTTCCTGCGCGAGGTGCCGTTCGGGCAGGACGGCAACTACAACCACGAGGCCATTGTCGCGCGCATCAATGCCGATCTCGCCAACGACCTTGGCAATCTGGCGCAGCGCTCGCTGTCGATGATCTCAAAGCAGCTTGGCGGCGTCCTGCCCGAGCCCGGCGCGTTCACCGAGAATGACAAGGCTATCCTGGCAGTAGCCGACGCCATGATTGGTGCGGCGCGTGGTGCGATGGCGACGCAGCAGATTCATCAATGGCTCAATACGGTCTGGGCCACGGTCGCCGAAGCCAACCGCTATTTCGCGGGCGAGGCACCGTGGGCGCTGGCAAAGACCGATCCGGCGCGTCAGAAGACGGTGCTCTACGTCACCGCGGAAATCGTGCGCCAGATCGCGATTCTGACGCAGCCGGTGATGCCCCGAGCTTCCGCAAAACTCCTGGACGCGCTTGGCATCCCGGAGAGCGCGCGGCAATTCTCGACACTTGGCGGGGCGAGCCGCATCGCGCCGGGCAAGGCGCTGCCGGCACCGTCAGCGGTGTTTCCGCGCTACATCGAGCCGTCAGCGGCTTAAGAGCATGCTCATCGACAGCCATTGCCACCTGGATTTTCCCGATTTCGCCGGCGATCTCGACGCGATCGTGGAACGCGCGGCTGCCGCCGGCGTCGGCCGTATCATCACGATCTCGACGCGGGTACGGCGACTTTCCGAGCTGCTCGCCATCGCGGAACGATTTCCCAACGTCTATTGCTCGGTCGGCACCCATCCGCATCACGCCGATGAGGAAGATGGCATTGCCGCGGACGAACTCATCGAACTCACAAAACATCCGAAGGTCGTGGCGCTGGGCGAGGCGGGGCTCGACTATTTCTACGACAACGGCTCGCCGCAGGCGCAGGCGCGCGGCTTTCGCGCCCATATCGCAGCTAGCCGCGCAACCGGCCTGCCGCTCGTCATCCATACCCGCGACGCGGATGAGGATTGCGGCCGCATCCTCGAAGACGAGGCGGCCAAGGGGCCGTTTCGCGCCGTCCTGCACTGCTACACCGGCGGGCGAGAGCTCGCGATGAAAGCGATTGGCCTCGGACTTTCGATTTCATTCACGGGCATCCTGACGTTCAAGAAATCGCAAGACTTGCGCGATCTCGCGGCTGAACTTCCGGCCGATCGCATCATGGTGGAAACCGACGCGCCGTACCTGGCGCCCGGCAAATTCCGCGGCAAGCGTAACGAGCCGTCTTACGTGGTCGAGATCGCAAAAGTGCTGGCGGAGACGCGCGGGGTCTCGCTTGAGGACATCTCGCGCCAGACCACGGAAAACTTCTTCCGGCTGTTTTCCAAAGTGCCGCGTGCGAAAGCAGCCGCATGACGCTGACCTTGACGATCCTCGGCTGCGGCTCTTCTGCCGGCGTGCCGCGTCCCGCGCTCGGCTGGGGCAAGTGCGATCCCGACAATCCGAAAAACCGCCGCCGCCGCTGCTCGCTGCTGGTCGAACGTATTTCAGAACAGGGCACCACGCGGATCGTGATCGACACGTCGCCCGACCTGCGCGAGCAACTGATCGACGCCGACGTCGATCACATCGACGCGGTATTCCTGACCCATGAGCATGCCGACCAGACCCACGGCATCGACGATCTGCGTTCGGTCGTGCTGCATCAGCGCCGGCGGATTCCGGTCTATCTGAACCAGTCCACCGCAAAAGACATCATGCACCGGTTTTCCTATTGCTTCGTCTCGCCGCCGGGCAGCGACTATCCGCCGATCCTGACCCAACATTCGATCGAAGCCGGCGAGAGCCGCAGCATCGAAGGGAAGGGCGGTGCGGTGACGCTGTCCGCCTTCATCACGCAACACGGTAATATTCCGGCGCTCGGCTATCGCATTGGAGAGGCCGCCTACACCCCCGACGTCAGCGACATCCCGCGCGAGAGCTGGTCATCTTTGGAAAATCTCGACCTCTGGATCATCGACGGGCTGCGCTACGCGCCGCACCCGAGCCATTTCAGCGTCGGCGATGCGCTTTCCTGGATCGATCGCTTCAAGCCAAAGCGCGCCGTCATCACCAACATGCATTCGGACCTCGATTACGAGGTGCTGCGCCAAAGCCTGCCGGCGAATGTCGTGCCGGCCTATGACGGGATGCGGCTAGAGGTGGATGCTTAGCGGCTGGCAGGGCGAAGGCGCAGTCCTGCCTCTGCCGGATCAATACCCGCGTCCCCACCAATAGCAGAAGCGCTCTACATTAGCGGGCAGGCCGCTTTCATAGTTCGCCCATTTTTCGTATTTCGGCAGCTTGACCTCCTTCATCGCCGTGTCGAAGCACTTGCCGGCGTCCGCTGCCTTTTTTACCTCCGCCGACAAATCTTCCATGTAGGCGATGTCGTTCTCGACGTCCTTTTTCGTGCCAAAGCGCCCGCCTGCATAGGGATGGCCGGGGATCATCCGGTCCCAGTCCAGCGCGGCAAGCTTCTTCAGCGAATCGATATATTCCAGCGGCGAGGCATTGTCCGGGATGTTGCGAAACTGGATCGTTTCGATCGGCGCGAAGTCGACAACGAACACCAGCTTTTCCTTCGGCAGCCGCATCACCAGCGAACCATCCGAATGGTTACGGCCGACATAGATCAGTTCGAGCGTCGTTCCGCCGAGCGTGATGGTCTTCTTGCCGTCGACCACCTGATCGGGCATCACGACATCTGCCAGAAGCGCATTCTGCTTCTTCAATTCGAGCAGCCGTTCCCTGGCGCGACGGTGCGCAATGAAGGTCGCGCCGAGATCCCTGAACGGCTTGCCGCCGGCGATGTGATCGTAGTGATGGTGGCTGTAGATCACGTATTTGATCGGCTTGTCGGTCACGGCCTTGATGGCGTCGATGTAGGGCTTGGCCGGCCGCTCGTAGGAAATCGGGTCGGTGGCAATGACGCCCTTTGATGTCACGACAAACATCGATTGATGCCCGCCATAACGGAACACGTAGACATTGTCGGTGCCGTCGACTTTTTTCGTTGAAACCGGTGGCGCGTTTTGCGCGGTGGCGGTGCTGGCGCCAATCACCAAACCTGCAAAGGTTACGATAACGATTGGAGTTTTCATCGGTGGCTCCGCTGACGATACGGATTTTTGCGGCCGCAGCGTCGGTCAAAAGCCTGTCGCGCTCAACAAAAAATTTTCCCTTTCGGTATGGGAATAAATGCAAAGCAGCGAACCGGCCCGGCCACTCGCCGGACCGCCTTGCTCCGTATGACGCTTACTGCACCGTGATGGTGATCGGCGCAGACATCACGGGCGGCACATGCGGGATGTGACTCCAATCGCCCAGCACGAGCTGGAGGGTATGCTTGCCCTCTGGCAGGGTCACCATGGTTTCCGTCTGGCCGCCGCCGAAATGCTTGTGATTATGGTCGGCCGGAATAGGCTCCTTCATCTGTTCGTCCGTCAAAGCCGGGGCGTCGATCAGCAGGTGATGGTGGCCGGTGTTCGGTTTTTCCACACCAGCCGGAGCCACTCCCATGCCGGATAGCCCAAACTGCACCAGGAACGGGCTACTGACGGTGTCGCCGTCCTTCAGATTGATGAAATAAACTTTGGCTCCCTCCGGCGACGGCGTCTGCGCCGCGACCGGCGTGAAACCCGCTGCTGCGAAAACGGCAAGCAGCGCCAGTATCGTTCTCCACGTGGTCATCTCGCACCCCTGTAGAATTGCACCCCTGTAAAATCACACCGCGGCAAGCTACTCCAAATCTTTGGGCTAGTTTAGCCCATGCCGGGCGCAGCATGATGGGATAGGGCGGGCGCCGCCACGGATCAACCTCGAAAGCCAGCCGGCGTCCGTTGGCGCCGGCTGACCCCGTCACCGCATCACCTATCGATCGTCCCGATCATCTCGATCGCGGTCAGCGTCGACAAGCCGATCGCGATTGGTTCCCGGCGTGAACGAAACGCCGCGGAGGACTTCGGCAAAGCGCGCCGTCCGAATCGCCGTGAAGCTCTCGCCCGCGGGAAGGCTGGTCGCCGCCAAATTATCGGTGATCATCACCAACTGGTTCGGATCGGCGCCCTGGTCGCCGTTTCCGCTCACGGTCGAGGTGATGGCCCAGATCGTCGCGGTGCCATCGCGATTGACGCGACCGATGAGGTTGCGAAGGCCATCGGTGGCGGGCGACCAGGGCAGGCCGGTCTTGGGATTTTGTCCGGTGGGATAGCCGTGCACCGTATAGGGCACGCCGAGGTTCAGCCCGGCCTGCAGCACGTAGGCCAGTTTCCACGCACCAAGGCTTGAATCGAACACCCACTTCTGCAGTCCCGCTCCGGTCTGCGCGGCAGCCGCGGCAAACTTGCCCGATGCCGGATCAAAGCTATTGGTGCCATCGCCTTCGTCGGTGACATAGAGCGTCTTGGCGTCTGCAAACCAGACCCCGAACGGGAACGACGTCGTCGCCTTTGCCAAATTCGTCGGAAAGCCCTTCAGGACGCACATGTTGTAGGGAACGACACCCTTCGTCTGGAGCTGCGTGGCGTCGAAGAAGATCGGCGTGGTCGGAAGGCTCGCGCTTGCTCCGGGCAAACCGACGCCGCTCGGGCATGCCAGCGGCTTGCCGCTGGCATCGAACCCGGTCGTATCGATGAAGTAGACCGTGTTGATCCCGTTGCCGCCGCTGCCTTTGGTCGTATAGACGACGTTGTTGAAGGCCGTGAGACCGCGGAAGTTGGTGTCCTTGCCGATCTTGTCCGCCTTAAATCCCAGTTGCGTGATGTTGAAGCTGCCGACCGGCGTCGGCAAACCCGGATTCTGCGCGGCAAGCGGCGTCCGCTCGGGGGTCAAAATCTGCATGCCCGCGCCGATGATGATCCCGTTCGGCTGGGGATTTGCGCCGTTGCCGGCATTGCCGGCGGCATAGACGACGTTGGCGCCGTTCTTGTCGTTCAGGAGCGCGGCGCGGCCATTGTTGCCGCTATATGCATTGGTTTTTGTGAAATGAAACCGTCCGTGCGCGTCGACTTCCGCCACGATGCGGAAATTGCTCCCGGGAACGGGATCGGTAGGGTCGACCACGGCCGGCGTATTGGAATTGGAGACGTCGAGCGCATTGAGTGGCGCAAGATAGCCCATGAAGGTCACGACCCGGCCATCGGTCGACAGATTGAGCGCAATCTCCGATTTGGACGGGAAGCTCGTGACCACCCGATCGCCTGTCGGCCGGTCGCCGTGCTCCGAGCTGCGGGGCACCTCGACCTCAAGCGAGTTGATGAACTTGCCGGACGGCCTGAGCTGATCGAGCACGATCTTGGCGGTGATGCCGAAACTGGCGTCGACGAGCGCGTTGTTCCAGACAAAGGGATAGGCACCGCTGTCGGTCGCGGTCACGCAATTGGGAGCCACGCAATTGGGCGGCAACGACATGCCTACGACGACATTCGCCGGCTTGTTGTCGTATGCGGAGCGGCTGAGCAGCAGATTCCCCGGCCTGAAGTCGATGTCGTCGTCGTCGGCAAAGGCACCCGTGGTGCTCACGACGCCGGACAAAACAATCGTGACGGCCAGACGCCTGCAAAACGCCGGCCGCTGGGAAGCCAGGCGCGATCCCTTAACATGATTCATAAAAAAACCTCCGGATGCTTCGCCCGCAGCGACATGCCGTGCGCGGCGATCGTCGGAGGATTGCCCGGGTTTGTTACAAACGTAAGAACCCGATGCGACTGGGTGTTAAAGTGTTCACGCCAGACCTTGCCGGGGGCGCGCGGCCGCGGCGAGGGGTCCGTTTACGCCGAAATCGCCTTTGCCGAATCGACCTGATTGCGTAGCAAAAATTTCTGGATCTTGCCGGTCGAGGTTTTCGGGATCGCCCCGAACACCACGGCCTTCGGCGTCTTGAAGCCCGACATATGGCTGCGGCAGAAGGCGATGATCTCGGCTTCGGTGGCGCGTGCGTTATCCTTCAATTCGATGAAGGCGCAGGGCACTTCGCCCCATTTCTTGTCGGGCCTTGCGACCACGGCCGCGAACAGCACCGCCGGGTGCTTGTAAAGCACGTCCTCGACTTCGACCGATGAGATGTTCTCGCCGCCGGAGATGATGATGTCCTTGGAGCGGTCCTTGATGATGACGTAGCCGTGCTCGTCGAGCACGCCGAGATCGCCGGTATGGAACCAGCCGCCGGCAAAGGCCTCCTTGGTCGCCTTCTCGTTCTTCAGGTACCCCTTCATCACGATATTGCCGCGGAACATCACTTCGCCGATGGTCTCGCCGTCGCGCGGCACCTCGCGCATCGTTTCGGGATCGAGCACCGTGATGGCTTCCTCGAGCGGGTAGGGCACCCCCTGCCGGCGCTTCAATTGCGCGCGCTGGTCGGCGGGCAAATCGTCCCAGCCCGGCTGCTCGGCGCAGACCGCGGCGGGGCCATAGACTTCGGTGAGACCGTAGACATGCGTGAGCTTGATGCCGATGCGCTCGGCGCCTTCGAGCACCGCGACCGGCGGAGCCGCGCCCGCGATCAGCCCGACGACGGGTCGGGCGGGTTTGCCTTTCGGCGCGTCGGCTGCGTTGATCAGGGTGTTGTAGACGATCGGCGCGCCGCACATATGAGTGACGCCGTGTTCTTGGATCAGCTCGAAAATCTTTGCGGGTTCGACCTTGCGCAGGCATACGTTGACACCCGCGGCGGCTGCGACCGTCCAGGGAAAGCACCAGCCATTGCAATGGAACATCGGCAGCGTCCAGAGATAGACCGGGTGCTGGCCGAGCCCACCTGCGAGGATATTGCTGACCGCATTCAAATAGGCGCCGCGATGATGGGTCACGACGCCCTTGGGATTGCCCGTGGTCCCCGAGGTATAGCTGAGCGCAATAGCGTCCCATTCGTCGTCCGGCATTCTGGGCTCGAAGCCCGGATCGCCTTGCGATAGCGCCGCCTCATATTCGATCTTGCCGATGCGCTTGCCGTCAGCGAACGTTGCATCGTCGACATCGATCACATCGGGTTTCGGCCCCTGCATCAGCGTCAGCGCCTCGGCGATGACGCCTGAAAATTCCGGATCGACCAGGAGGATCTTGGCGCCGCCATGGTCGAGCTGGAACGCGATGGAGGGCGCATCAAGCCGGATGTTCAGCGCATTCAACACCGCGCCCGCCATTGGTACGGCGAAATGCAATTCGTTCATCGCAGGGATATTGGGCAGCATCGCCGCAACGGTGTCGTTTTCGCCGATGCCGCGGCCGGCGAGGAAGGACGCAAGACGCCGGCAGCGTTGGTAGGTCTCCGACCAGGTGAACCGGCGGCCCTCATAGACCGTGCAGACATGATCGGGATAGACGGCTGCGGAGCGCGCGAGAAAGCTCAGCGGCGTCAGCGGCACGTAATTGGCCGGCGTCTTGTCCAGACCGGAATCGTATTGGCTTTGCTTGCCGCTCATCGATCACCTCCCACTTGAGAAGATTATAGGAACCCGATCGAAGTTCACGGAAATACCGCGACGATCCATCGCCTAACATCGGCCGGATGCCTTTGGCGCGGTCGACGCGTCCGATCGCGCAAGCCGCATCATAGCCTACTCGAACCGCAGCGCGAACAGTCCGATCCGGTCGCGAGACTAACGATCACGGCGGTAATGGACCTCATGCCCACCGACGGCGCGCACAATCGGAAACCGCAGCCGAACACCACGATCGCCAAAATGCCCTTGAACACGCTGCTGGGGGATCGAAAACGCCACGGTCGATTATAAGCAGCCGCCGCCGCGCGTTCGCTCATCCGCCGAGCCACCAGGGTCGGGGGGCCGGCCGCGCTTGCACATTTGGCAGGAGTTCCAAGCTAAATATCTGATCTCATTATAGTATATTATATTCCATAATATACCTTATGCGAATCTGTGATGTAGACGCCAGATAGAGAAGTCACCTTTGGCCCAGATAGAG
>JBATYU010000784.1:0-5695 GCA_049674245.1 Bradyrhizobium sp.
TTCATGATGCGGATCGACTGCCGCATCTCTTCCATGCGGACACAATAGCGGTCATAGCAATCGCCGTTCTTGCCGATCGGAATATCGAAATCCATTTCGGTGTAGCATTCGTAAGGCTGCGCCTTGCGCAGGTCCCACGCCGCGCCGGAGCCGCGCACCATCACGCCTGAAAACCCCCACTCCCAGGCCTGTTGCAGCGTCACCACGCCGATGTCGACGTTGCGCTGCTTGAAGATGCGGTTTCCGGTGAGCAGCCGTTCCAGGTCGGCGACGACGCCCAGGAAAGGATCGCACCAGGCCTCGATATCGTCGATCAGCTTCGGCGGCAGGTCCTGATGCACGCCGCCGACGCGGAAATAGGCCGCATGCATGCGCGAGCCGGAAGCGCGCTCGTAAAACACCATCAGCTTTTCGCGCTCTTCAAAGCCCCACAGGGGCGGGGTCAGCGCGCCGACGTCCATCGCCTGGGTGGTGACGTTGAGCAGATGCGACAGGATGCGCCCGATCTCGCAATAGAGCACGCGGATCAATTGTCCGCGGCGTGGCACCTCGATGCCGAGCAGCTTTTCCGTCGCGAGGCAGAACGCGTGCTCCTGGTTCATGGGCGCGACATAGTCGAGCCGGTCGAAATACGGGATCGCCTGCAGATAGGTCTTGTGCTCGATCAGCTTTTCGGTGCCGCGATGCAAGAGGCCGATATGCGGGTCGACGCGGGCGACCACCTCGCCGTCGAGCTCCAGCACCAGACGCAGCACGCCGTGGGCCGCCGGATGTTGTGGCCCGAAATTGATGGTGAAGTTGCGGAGGTTCTGCTCGTTCATCGAGTGGCGCTCCGCGCCTTAGCGAATAGCGAATAGCGACTAGCGAATAGCGTCATTTCGCGGCCTTGTCCTGTAGCGAACGTATCAACGCGCGAAGCATTTTGCCGAGGCTCTCGCACTGCGCGATGACCGGCTGCAAATCTGGACCTGACAGGATTCCAACCCGCTCCGCCAAAAGCAGGTGCGTTTCCAACTCTTTCAGAGACCCTTGCGAGATCCGCAGATACTGCACGAAGCTTCCCGTATTTTCTCGGCCGTGGCCTTCCGCAATATTGGCTGGAACCGACCCCACCGCGCGCCTGATTTGCGAGGTCAATCCAAATAGTTCGTCGCGGGGAAACTCGCGCGTCAATCGATAGCAGGCCTCCGCCAAGGTCATGGCATCCTGCCACACCCCCAGGTCCCGGTACGAATTGATCGATTGGTCGGTCAATAGCCATCCCTATTCGCCATTCGCTACTCGCCACTTCTCTTCTCGTCGCCGGGCAGGACCGGATAATCCGCTCCTTCCCACGGCGACAGAAAATCGAATTTGCGGAATTCCTGATTGAGACGGACGGGCTCATAGAGCACACGCTTCTCCTGGTCGTCGTAGCGGACCTCGACGAAGCCCGTGAGCGGGAAATCCTTGCGCAGCGGATGGCCGTCAAAGCCGTAGTCGGTGAGCAGCCGCCGCATGTCGGGATGGCCGGTGAAGATCACGCCATAGAGATCGTAGGTCTCGCGCTCGAACCAGTCGGCGCCGGGAAACACATCGATGATCGACGGCACCTGCGTGGTCTCGTCGGCTTCGGCGCGCAGGCGGATGCGTGTGTTCAGCGTCGGCGACAGCAGATGATAGACCACGTCAAAACGCTTCTCGCGCCCGGGATAGTCCACCGCCGTTATGTCGGTCAGGTTGACGAAGCGGCAATTGGCGTCGTCGCGCAGGAATTTGACGACGTCGACGATGCTGGTCGGCTCGACCGTCACGGTGAGCTGATTGAACGCAACCGAGTGGCCGGTGGCGACGCCCGCAAGCGCGCTAACAATCGTCTGCCCCAAAGCGTCGAGCTTGCCGTCGTCCATTACGTAAAAACCTTAGCGTTCGATGGTACCGGTACGCCGGATCTTCTTCTGCAGCAGCAGCACACCGTAAAGCAGCGCTTCCGCGGTCGGCGGGCAGCCAGGCACGTAGATGTCGATCGGCACGATGCGATCGCAGCCGCGCACGACCGAATAGGAATAGTGATAGTAGCCACCCCCGTTGGCACACGACCCCATCGAGATCACGTAACGCGGCTCCGGCATCTGGTCGTAGACCTTGCGCAGCGCCGGCGCCATCTTGTTGGTCAAGGTGCCTGCGACAATCATCACGTCGGACTGGCGCGGCGAAGCGCGCGGCGCGAAGCCGAAGCGCTCGACGTCGTAGCGCGGCATCGACACCTGCATCATCTCGACCGCGCAGCAGGCGAGACCAAAGGTCATCCACATCAGCGAGCCCGTGCGCGCCCAAATGATCAGATCGTCGGCGGCGGCGACGAAGAAGCCCTTGTCGGACAGCTCGTGATTGACCTCGAGGAAATACGGGTCGTTGCCGCCGACCGGCCTGCCGGTGGAGGGATCGAGAATCCCGGTCGCGGCCGGCGCGATCACAGGTCCTGAATTCTTCGTTGCGGCGGCAGGGCTCAGTCCCATTCGAGCGCGCCTTTCTTCCATTCATAGGCAAAGCCGACCGTCAGCACGGCCAGGAACACGACCATCGACCAGAAGCCGGTCGCGCCCAATTTGCCGAACGCCACCGCCCACGGGAACAGGAACGCCACTTCGAGGTCGAAGATGATGAAGAGGATCGCGATCAGATAGAACCGGACGTCGAACTTCATTCGGGCGTCGTCGAAGGCGTTGAATCCGCATTCATAGGCCGACAGCTTTTCCGGGTCCGGCTGCTGGAACGCGACCAGGAACGGCGCGATCAGCAACGCCAGGCCAATCAGGCCGGCCACGGCGATAAACACCACCAATGGAAGGTAATTCTGCAGGATGCCGGTCATCGGCCAAGGCCTTTTGCCGCGGCTTGTAAAGCGCCGCAGATTCGTTGATCTGGAATATTGCGAGGCTTAGCGCAGCGCACCAAAGGGCGCAAGACAAGCTATTTTGACGGTGTTCGCCCCACCCCCGCGCGACGGCCTAGGTCCAAAAGCCCGAGACCAAGTCGACCGGCAGCGATACCTTCCCGCTATGGAAATGAGGATTGGCAGCTGCGAATGGGCGATCAACTCGAGGCGATCGCCGCCGCCGGCGATCCCATCTCGGTGTGCCCTTTAGATCCCGGCGCGCCGCCGGTCGGATTCGAGGCGATCGCGCATCGTCGACCGGCTCACCCGGCAATCGATCCGGCAAAACCGATTAAGAGGCTGGATGAAACCATTTTGGGGAACCCACGAAACCGCGCTGAAACAAAGCGGGCGTAAGCCTTCATGCAAGGAAAGGCGTTTTAGACGCCGGGAGGCTTGATATGAACCACTCCATTCACTCCGCAGACCGTGCGACGCACCTGAAGATCGTGGTAGTGGCGCTGGTGGCCGGCATCGCGGTAGCAGCTTTTGGTATCGCCGCGCGCACAAATGTGGACTACAGCCAGACCGCCCAGGTCATCAAAGCCGGCAAGCCGGTGGTGGTCACCAGTTCGGGCACATCGACGGTTCGTTGATTTCATTGCGAACAAACGCGATAAGGACGGCCGCCTCCGGGCGGCCTTTTTGTTGCTCGGCTTTGTTGCTCGGGAGTGGGCCGCGGGCTAAGTCGTTGATTCAATGGCGCGAGAGACGGGACTCGAACCCGCGGCCTCCGCCGTGACAGGGCGGCGCTCTAACCAACTGAGCTACTCCCGCGGATGCCTTGATCTGACTGATCCGCATAGGAACGAGGGCATAAAGGCGCGCCCCCTTTTAGTCAAGGTTGTTGCGAATCCCCCTGTCAGCTGGGCCTTTTTTTGATGTCGATGCAAATAATAGGCTGTTTACAGGCAAAACAGCATAGTCAGCCGCCCCCCGAATCGTTTAAGGCCTGATATGTCTTAGGTTCCTAAGCCACGATCACCAACAAGGAGGGCCAACTATGGCGAAGAAAGCAGCTACCCCGACCACTGTCACGCTCAAGCATCTCGCGGCGGCGATCGCCGAAGAGCAGGAATTGTCCAAGAAGCAGGCCGAGGCCATTCTGAACGACATGGTCGGCCGGATTACCAAGCACCTCAAGAAGGGCGAGCGCATCCGCATCGTCGGTCTCGGCATCCTGCAGGTACGCAAGCGCGCCGCCCGCATGGGCCGCAACCCCGCCACCGGCGAAGCGATCCACATCAAGGCCAGCAAGAAGGTTGCCTTCCGTGCGGCCAAGGAGTTGAAGGAAGCGGTCTGATAAACGAGTTTTCTCTTCGGATTTTGCGTCATTCCGGTTTGGTTCGCGCGGCCCCCGGGATGACGCATTTCCGCGATAGAGCCTTAGGGTAGCCGTTGCAGCCGCGGTTTTGATGGTGAGTACGCTTCCAGCCTTCACGCATACCGTGACCGAGCGCTTTCTGCGCTATGTGGTCATCGACACGCAGTCGAATCCTGCATCACTGACCTGCCCTTCCACCGGAAAGCAAAAGGACCTGGGCCGCCTGCTCGCGGCCGAACTGCAGGCCATGGGCGTTGCCGACGCCCATCTCGACGACTACGGCTACGTCTACGCAACGATCCCGGCAAACACCAGCAAGAGCGTGCCGGTGATCTGCTTCTGCTCGCATATGGATACTTCGCCCGATTGCACCGGCGAAAACGTCAGGCCGCAGATCGTGGAGAACTATCGCGGCGGCGACATCGTACTGCCGGCGGATTGCACGCAAGTGATCCGCGCCGCCGAGCATCCGGCGCTGGCAGACCAGATCGGCAACGACATCATCACGACGGACGGCACCACGCTGTTGGGCGCCGATAACAAGGCCGGGCTCGCCGAGATCATGGATGCAGCGCAGTTCCTGATTCAAAATCCTGACATCAAGCATGGCGCCATCAAGATCCTCTTCACCCCCGATGAAGAGATTGGCCGCGGCGTCGACAAGGCCGATTTGAAAAAGCTCGGCGCCGATTTCGCCTACACCGTCGACGGTGAAACCGCTGGGAATATCGAGGACGAGACCTTTTCCGCCGACGGCGCCACCATCACCATCGAGGGCGTCAGCACGCATCCGGGCTTCGCCAAGGGCAAGATGGAGCACGCCATCAAGATTGCGGCGGCGATCGTCGATCGTCTGCCGAAAGACGCCTGCTCGCCCGAGACCACCGAAGGAAAGCAGGGTTTTCTGCACCCGGTCGGCATTTCCGGCGCGCTGGAGCGGGCCACGCTCAGCTTCATCGTGCGAGATTTCACCGACGAAGGCTTGACGGAAAAGGAGGCGCTGCTGGAGGGCATCGTCAAGGAGGTGATGAAGAGCTATCCGCGCTCGACCTACCGGATGGAGATCAAGCAGCAATACCGCAACATGAAGCGAGTGATCGACTGCCACCCCGAGATCGTCGACTATGCGATCGAGGCGATCCGTCGCGCCGGCCTCAAGCCGGTAAAGACCTCGATCCGTGGCGGCACCGACGGTTCGCGGCTGTCGTTCATCGGGCTGCCCTGCCCCAATATCTTTGCCGGCGAGCACGCCTTCCATTCGCGGCTGGAATGGGTGAGCCGGCAGGACATGGAAAAGGCGGCCCTGACCATCGTGCATCTGGCGATGATCTGGGAGGAGCGGGCCTGATCGGAAATCAAGGCCTGGACTCAAAATTGCGAAAACAACCCCATGCAAAGTAGAATGGGGCCGCTCCGGCTCGCTTCAGGAAGCCCGCGCGGTCACGATCCAGATC
>JBATYU010000785.1:0-9851 GCA_049674245.1 Bradyrhizobium sp.
CTTTCCTTGGCAAAACGGGCGCCGGAATAGCGCTGGAAAAATTTCAGGCTAATCAACAGATTTTTGTTCAGGGCGAGCCTGCCGATACCGTCGGTTACATTCGAAAGGGGCGTGTCAAAGCAACGACCCTCTCCAACCGCGGCAAAGAAGGCATCATCGGGATCTTTCGAAAGGGCCAGTTCTTCGGCGAGACCTGCCTGAGCATCGCTGGGGTGCGGACCGCGAACATTGTAGCGCTGGAAGAATGCCTGATTACCACGATCACAAGGGAAGCGATGCTTTCGGCGCTCAACTGCGAACCTGGTTTTTCTGTGTTCTTCCTATCTCAGCTGCTGTCACGGAACGCTCGACTTGAAGAAGACCTGACCGATCAGCTGTTCAATTCCAGCGAAAGACGTCTGGCGCGGCTTCTCATCGTGCTCGCAAACCTCGATCAAAAAGGCGAAGCAGGCGAGGTGATCATCAATCAGGAGGCCTTGGCCGAGATGGTTGGCACAACCCGATCCCGGATTAGCACTTTCATGAACAAGTTCCGCGACAAGGGGTTGATCAGCTACGACAGCCACAGCCGAAGAATAGTGATCTACATCGCCCCATTGCTTTCCGTGCTGGGTGGTTAGTTCTCATGCCTGCTCATTCGGAGTAACGTGCGTCGATTTTGCGCGGCGTTCGTGGCCATGAGGGCGCGAATGCAAATCTCGCAATCATAGACGCACGGGCATCGGCACAGCTCGGCGAATTCAAAGCTGTGCCGTCATGAGGGCGAACGTTGAAATCTATGCGGGTTTCTTGGCATAGACGATGCACCAGCCCTGCGCAGAAACGGTGCCATCGACGGTCTTGCAGGATGAAGGCGCTTCAAATAGCGCGCAGTTGTCACAGCGCTGGTCTCCCTTGGGCGTGTCCTGATACTTCACCGCCTTCTGCGGCACCTTGGCCGCGTGCGCGGTCGTCGATGAGCCGATTAGAACCGCCGTGCCGGCGATCGATGCCCCGGCCGCGCCTGTCAAAACCTGCCGCCGGGAAATCCCGTTTGATGTTGTCATGATGCGTTGTCCTGGTGCGTGAATTGATTGATTAATCGTGGACCGTTCACCCGGCGTCGTATTGATCTGGGACAATCGCTGATACGGTCGTTCGTAGCTTCGATGCCAGAGCGTTATCGGGGAGCCGGCGTCATTCCAGATAGCTGAGATAGGCCGCAACGGCTCTGATCTGCGCCTCGGTTAGGTCGTGGGCGATCGGCTGCATGATCGCCGAGTTGTCCGGGTTGGCCTTATCCTGGCCTCGCTCCTTGTCCCAGTTCGTCAACTTCCTGAAGATGTAGTCGTGAAGCTGACCTGCCAAACGTGGAAACGCGTCCGCCCCCTTGGCGTCCGGTCCGTGACAGGAAGCGCACGGAGGAATATTGGCGCCTGCGCCTTCGAGGTAGATCTTCTTGCCATCGGCTAGTTGATCCTTGGGAGCCCCTCCCAGCGGCTTGGGGTTAAGATCTTTGAAATAGGTGGACAAGGCCGTCAGCATCGGCGGGGTCAGAACATGCGCCACGTTGAACATGACCGGGTTGGTCCGCCGGCGTTCGATAAACGCTTGCAACTGGTTCTTCAGATATTCGGGTTGCTGCCCGGCCAGCCGCGGCATCGGAAAGGATCCTCGAAAACCTTGGCCCGACACACCGTGACATGTCTTGCAATAGTCTGTCTTGGCCAGCAGTTCGTGTGCCGGGACGGCGGCTGTCCCCTTGTCCTCCGCATGAACCTGTGCGGAGAAGCCAACTATCAGGATTGCCGCCTGCAATGCCCGCCACAATTTATTGACCTTCATGATTGCCCTCCGGTTATGGGAGCCACGCAACTCGCCGATTGTCTAGGCGAACTTCGCGCGTAACGTTGGTGTTATTTTACGCTCATTCTCTGTTGCCGAAACGCCGCACGCAGATGAAATCCGATTTGCTGTTCTTTCTTGAACAGTCGCCCTCGCTGTCTCGGCCTTAGCTCGCAAGCGTCTTGAGATTCATGTCCGTGCGCTTGCACGACATGCCGCGAGCAGATGGGAATGGCGCGCAATGCGAGCCGACTACGGTCGTAATGTTCTATCCGCCGGAAGCTGCAGGCTCTTCGCAGTTGCAGCGGTCGTGGTTCTGGCTGGTTATCTGATGATTGGCTTTGCGCCCTCAGCGCAGGCGCTTCCGAGTTTTGCGCGCCAGACCGGACAGCCCTGCGGCACTTGCCACACTGATTTTCCGTTCCTGACCCCGTTCGGCCGCCGCTTCAAGCTGCTCGGTTATACGACGGGTGGCGGCGCCTACAAGACGACGCCGTTCTCGGACAACCCGGGCCCGAGGGAAGCCTATGCCGAGTTGTACAGCTATGCGAACCGAATGGATTCCAACGCGCCAGCCCAGGCCGCTGCCGGGGAGAAGGGGTGGGTCCCTCCGATATCGATGATGGCGATCATCGGCAACACGCACACTCAAGTACCGAGCGTGGCACCGCCGACGGATCCCTATCAGCCGAATGATAACACCGTGCTGTCGCCGTTCAGCGTGTTCTGGGGCGGAGCGATTACCAGCAATGTCGGCGCGTTCGTTCAGGTCACCCACAACTCGCCAGACCCCTTGTCCGCTCTGACCGGCAACCCGGTAGACCATCTCAACCACAACTGGTCGTGGGACAATGCCGACGTGCGTTATGCGAGCACCGCAAATTTAGGCTGGCTCGACCTGATCTATGGCATCACCGCCAACAACAATCCGACCGTCCAGGACGTCTGGAACACCACGCCCGGTTGGTCGTTCCCGCAAGCGGCATCGACACTTGCGAACACGCCCGGTGCTGCGACCCTGATCGAGGGCACCTTCTCCATGCGTGTCGCCGGTGTCGGCGCCTACGCCATGATCAACGACATGCTCTATCTCGAACTGACCGGATATAAGACGCTCGGATTCAACGAGCAGAATAACCTCGGCGTGAATCCGTTTGGCGGGCCCGGCCTGATAAACGGCGTTGCGCCCTACTGGCGCGTGGCGCTGGAGCCGCACTGGGGGCCCCACACCTTCATGCTCGGCACCTACGGCATGATCGCCAACGTCAATCCATGGATCGATAACACCTTCGTGCAGGGAACGACCGGGACGCTCCCGCTAGCGGACAGGTTTGCCGACGTCGGTATCGACTCGCAGTACCAGTATCAGGGTCCGAATTACTGGGTGACCCTGCGCGCCAATTACATTCGCGAACATCAGCGGCTGGACGCGAGCTTTGCCACGATGGCTTCGGCTAATCCCACCAACGATCTCAACAGCCTTAAGCTGACGGGCTCACTCGCCTTTGGCGCCGACAACCGGATCGTGTTGACCGGCCAGTATTTCAACGTTTGGGGCAGTCCCGACGCGACCTTGTTTGCCGATGCAGCCGGGTTCGCAAACATGAGCCCGAACAGCGACGGCTGGATGGCCGAGCTCGCTTACATCCCGTTCAGCGCTAGCAAGGCGCCGGGCTGGCCATGGTTCAATGCCCGCATCGGCCTGCAATACATCAATTACAACAAGTTCAACGGCACGACGGTCGGTGCTCACGACAACAACACCCTCTTCCTTCACGCCTGGTTGGCGATGTAGGCGGGCTTGCGCGCAAACGGAGATTTACTCATGAACAGGCTCTCACTTCTCGGTGTCGCAGGATTCGCATTGATCGCAGCCGCGCCGGCTCTTGCCGCCGACCTTCCGCCGCAGATGCCGCTGAAGGCGACATTCCAGCAGCGCTTCACCTGGACCGGCTGCTATATGGGCGCCCACGCCGGAGGTGCATGGGCGCAAACCAATGCGACCGACCCGGTGCTGTTGGTGCAGGATAACCCGGTGTTTGGGATTCCGGGCAGTACCGTCGGAACCACCACCGCCAATGTCCACCAGAGCGGCGCGGTGATCGGCGGTCAGATCGGGTGCGACTACCAGTTCTCGCCGAATTTCGTGGTCGGCATCGAGGGAGAAGCTTCTGGCTCGACGCTGAAGGGCAGCACGGTGGTGCCATTCCAGCCTGCGGTGGCCAATCCTGGCGAATCCGCCCTTTTGAAAGTGACGACCGACTTCATTCCGAGCCTCACCGGGCGCGTGGGCTATGCGGTGGACAATTTGTTGCTGTATGGCAAGGCTGGCGCCGCTTGGGCCTACAACAAATACAGCATGCCCGGAACTTTCCTGGCGACACCTTTCGACCTCGAGGGCTTAAGCATCACGACCGGCTGGACTGCGGGCGGCGGTGTCGAATGGGCTTTCACGCCAGATTGGTCGGCGCGGTTCGAATACGATTACTACGACTTCGGCAATCAGACGGTGACGATGAGTCATGTGGATCCTGCCGGCGTCACCAGCTTCACGGGACCCATGCGCTTCAAGCAGACCGTTCAGACGGTCAAACTCGGCGTGAACTTCCGCGTGCCGGGCTGGCAGTAGAATGATGTTCGATGATGCAGACCAACGGCGCGTTCGTGGGCGGGGGCGGATCACGGCGCCCAGCGCAACGATGAAGGCAGGATGATGAAGATCGTTGGCTTACATTCGGCGTTGCGAACGGCAATTCTTGCGGCGGGGCTCTCCGTTGCTCTCTCGCAGGTCGTCCGCGCCGATGATTTTCAGGCCAAGCTTCTATATTGCAAGACCTGCCACGGCCTCTCGGGCCAAGGTTATCATGGCTACTATCCCATGCCCCGCCTTGCGGGGCAGCAACCCCAATATATCGAGAACCAATTGCGGGCCTTCATCGAGCACCGGCGCAGGAATGCGATCATGGCCAACGTGGCGCATGCCCTGTCGCCGTCGATGCTGTCGGCGCTGGCTCATCATTTCAGGGATCTCAATCCGCCACCGCTCGGCGGCGGCGGATCTAGGGGCGAGATAGCCACCGGCAGACGCATCTACGAGGAAGGACTTCCCGAATCCAACGTGCCCGCATGCTCCGCATGCCACGGTCCGGACGCCAGGGGTCAGGACCAGATTCCGCGCCTGGCTGGCCAGCTCCCGGACTATTTCTACAGCAAGCTGGTGAACTGGAGCGCGGAGCGCGGTCAGAATTCCTCGATGCCGGATTCGTCCGCCGTCATGGGGCCGACCTCGCACAACCTAACCAAATCGCAAATCGCAGCCGTCGCTGCCTATGTCAGTGGTCTCAGGTAGTTTCATGAAGCGGGTCTGGCCGAAACTAGTGATCCTCGCGATTCTCTGTTCGCCGGTTCCCTCGTGGGCCGGAAGTTCGGTGGCGGCCAGCGTCCGCAATTGCACCTGGTGCCACGGGACCGGAGCGCAGGGTTATACGGTCGCGCCGCGACTGGCCGGACAGCGATCCCTGTACATCGAATCCCAGCTTCGCGGCTATGCCGCGCACATCCGCGACAACCCGCTCTCGAAACAATACATGTGGAGCGCCGCGACCAATCTTCGCACCGACACGGTACGAGATCTGGCGGATTATTTTGCATCGCTGCCGCCGAAAACCGCCCACGATGGACATTGGGCGCTCGCGGAGAGGGGACAAGCGATTTACCTCCAGGGAATTCCAGAAGCCAATATCGTGGCATGCCTCGCTTGCCATGGCCCGGCGGGCCAGGGCGTGAGAGAGATTCCGCGTCTCGGAGGATTGTCCTATTTCTACCTGAAGCGCAGGCTCCAGGAATGGGGCCAGGGATATCATTCGGCCGTAGGGTCCCCGATGCCCCTGGTTGCCAGCACGCTCGGCCCCGACGAAATCGAGGCGCTGGCCTCCTACCTCAGCTTCGTCAGATAATTGCGGCCCATCACGTTGGTCCCAAAAGATGTCTGAGATGTGCCTTTCGACACGTCTACTTCCCGCACAAAGAGGACTTAATCGTCGCGCTGACGGATAGCAGTTATGCCGGACTACATGTCGGTGCTCACAAACACTTTCTACTGAGATCGCGGTGGGGAGACGCACGGACGTCGCGAAATTAGCCAATCATTCCAGGCGATCTCATCGGTCAGGTTTGGCGAGGTTTTCGGTATAGGCGAAGGGCTCGATAAATCCGGTACTGCCGATCCGGCTGCCGGTTCGGTTACCCGGCGCGTCCAAGTCGGCTTACCACTGGTTTACCTGTTGAGGTCCGTTTCGGGTTCGCGACTCTTCGGTGGAATTGCAGTGAGACGGCGGTATGAGACGGTCGTGAATCACCGTGTCTCAACGCGATTAAGACACAGAAGTCAGGCAGAAGCAAAATAGCCGCGCGGCCGCTACCACAGCGAGATCACCAGTCCGTTGAGGTCGGCGGCGACGATCAGTCCGGCCTGACGGCCCGACAGCTCGAGCACCGCGCCGTTCTGGTTGGTCAGCAGGATCGCGCCCCCGCCGCGGACGACCGCAGCGCCCGCGCCGACCGCGCCATAGACACCATTAACATCAGACGGCCATCGGATGTTGCTGACGGTGCCGACGAAATCGGTCGCCGAGGCGCCAAAAGTAAAGCCATAGCTCACCCCGCCGATCGAGAAGGGATAAGGCCGGCCGTGAAATAGCAACGTGCCGCTGCCGGCAGAGCCGCCAATGATAAAGCCCGCTTTGAGCACGTTGAAGCGGATTCTGCCCGCGTCGGCGTATGCGGCGGTCCCGAACCCGCCGGTCACGGTCAAAGCAATTAGCACGGCACGAATGGCGGATGATAATCGCATAGGCAGTCCTCCCCGGATGAGCGTTATGTGGGTTGACGCAAAGGTCACGACAACGAGTACCAAAGGTGTGACGAGCACGGCATCTTGACAGCGCGACAAAGCGTTCACGGGGTCAAATCTGCGAACTGTTTGAGGCAAAGCAAAACCAACTCGAGGTCATCATAGCCAAGCAGCGCAACGGGCACGGTGCGTCGCGGCCTGACTCTGGGTCATTGGTGATCCTCCGAGAAGATCGATCTTGCTTGAAGATCATCGTTAGTACCATACCGGTTGACATCTTGGACGTCAGTTCCTGGCACGTTTGAGACATGCCGCCCGGCTCTGAGGATGTCCGTTTGTGGGGGTAGACCGGAAGTGCCTGGACCACGGTCAAAATGGCGCTTTTGGCCGCAAGCGGACGTTGGCCTAGATCGATTGAATCACTGCATTGGCCGGCAGACAGTGGACGCGGCTCACCAATTTTTGGGAAACGCGGTCGCAACATGGACTGTACGATGTCCGCTCCTACCTCGCCGAACCGGTTGTCACACTGGGGTCTGCTATGCCGGCCTGCGATACGACGTTATCTTGTGAGCCGGTGCCGCCGCTGGCGCCGATAGCGCCAATGACCTTACCGTCGACGATGATCGGGTTACCGCCGCGCGAGGCAATCATGTCATCGAGGGTCATCAGGTATTTGAAGTTGTCGCCTTTGCCGAGCAGGTTTTCAAATACCAGCGTCGGACGGCGGTAGCGTGCCGCGGTGCGCGCTTTGTGCTGCGAGATCGAGATCGATCCATATTGGCAATTGTCCAACCGCTCAAAATAGACCAGTTCGCCGTGCGGGTCGACGACAGCGACACACATCGTGTTCCAATTTCTTTTCTTGGATTCTGCGACCGCCGCCGCGGCCACTTTTTTGGCGGTCTCGATATTAATCGGGTCGCCATAGGGCGGCAGATTCGACGCCTCCGGTATGGCATCGTTCGGATTGTTCGGATTGGGCGTGGGCTGCACCTGGGCGAAAGCCGAACTGCTAATCATCAGCGCGACGCATGCGGCACCCGCCGCCATAGTCAAATGTCCCATTCATTCCTCCCGAGAGGCTGTGCGCCGGTCATACCGGCTCCTTTCATTCGCCCACCAGACCACCTTGCGCATACCCTAACGGCGGTCTTTGCCTATGGTTCCGGCGGTTCGGAAGTCAGCGATAACGCGACAAAGTTTCGCAAAGGCATCGTCCAAAGTACCTACATCGGCTGCCGTGAACGCCAAGGTGGTAAGTCAATCTGAAGACCGCGAAGGCGCTCGGTCTCGAAATTCCGCCCGCCCTGCTCGCCGGCGCCAACGAGGTGATCGAATAGTGAGGTGACTTCCGGTCAGGCACGAAACCGACATGGCGGTGCAGTCGCCGCATGTCGGCGATGCGCAAACGAATTGCATCGGTACTTCTGTCGGCTTGGCCAAAGGCTTGACCGCCGCCGGGGTCGGCATAGCCTCCACCGCCATCATTGGTCTTTACTGAAACTAGCTCGGTCGGATTTCATCACGCCAGTTTAGTTCAGTATGCCCAAGCAAGTAGGAGAATTGTGCCATGCCGAAGCGCTCTTCCATAGGCAAGCGTCGGAGCAAAGCCTTACCCGCCTTAGGGTTTGCCGGCATGTCTCTCTCGATGGCAAGCGGTGCGTGCGCCTCAACTAGCGAAGCGTCGGCGAATACATCACCGCCCTCGCAGAAGCACGAAATCTTTCTTGGTGAGGAGGAAATCTCCGACGTCAGTTTGGCGACGTTCTATGTCTTCGACAAGGAAAATGCTGGACCACCACCGCTCTTCCAAAAACAAAGGCTGGCCTTCGGAGCCGGTGCCGGCTGTGCCTGTAGCTTGGCTGTGCCTACTGGCCGCAACCTCCGCAGCCTCCAAAGGCAACGCAGCCGACACAGCATCGAAAGAAGAAGCCTCCGCACCGCAGGAACTAAATGGCGAATGAGGACCGCTACGCCGACATTGGTGTGAATAAGCGCCCAAGACCCCTCTGCCGCTAGGTGGATCAATACCTTAGCGCGTAAATCGGCGTCGGGACCCCACGCCGATTTAAAGATAATCCCACCGGAGCCTAATGCATAAAGAAATGGCCCCCAGTTCGAGGGCCATTTTGCCAACTTCATCCGGCGTTGACAGGCAGCTAGACCAACCATTCAGTCGTTGCGGAAGATGCCGACCGCGAACCATCCATTGTTCGCCGTGTTGCGGATCAAGAGCATGGGGCTGAGGCAAATGGCCGGCGGCATCGGCGAGAGCACGTCATCGATCTTGAAGTCACCATTGGGCGACAGCAAAACGCCGGCAGGCGACGAAATCGTTTGGGTAAAGGGTGCGGTGGGTTCACAGATCAGGGTGGCGAACACAGAAGTGCCGGCGGGCGCCCGTCCGGCGTTATTCCCGCCCCCCAGAACCAATCCTTTTCCGTCAACTTTGATGCGCCCGTTCGCACTCACGGTGGCATCGAGCTTGTCGATCACCCAGATCTGGCCGGCGGGTTGCACCTCGCGAATTATATTCCGATTTACGCTCTCGACGACCAGCGCCGTCGGCGGTGTCGGGGCGACCGCCACACCGGACGAGACGGGAATGACGCCTATCCCGCCCTTGAATTTCAATTCGTCCGCCGCCGCAGGCAGTGAGAAGATCACTCCCAGGAACATCGTGCAGGCCAATGCTTTTTTCATCATGGCACTCCCCTTTTCTATTTGAGGACGCGGGCCGCGTCTTTAGGATAAAGGCAGGCATCGCAGAATTATTCCGCGTCGAGCAATAGATTTTGCGATCCCCGCCGAGCAAGCTTGTTGTCGCCGCCGACGAGGTGGATCCGACTAACTTCGACGACTTCCGAAGTTGGCACCTTTGAGACATGCCGACCGGCCCTGACGATGTCCGTTTGCGGGGGCAGACCGGAAGTCATGGGCAGACCGTCAAAATGGCGCTTCGCTTCGGCAAGCAGGACTTTGTTTATCTCAGCGATGAGGATGTGTATCGCTGTCCGGCCGGCGAAAAGCTGAAGTACCACTACGCGAACGAGGAGCACGGCCAGAAACTGCGGCGCTATTGGACAAATGCATGCCGCGACTGCGTGCTCAAGCCTCGCTGCACAACCGGCAAGGAGCGGCGGATCACGCGCTGGGAGCATGAGCAGGTACT
>JBATYU010000786.1:0-6588 GCA_049674245.1 Bradyrhizobium sp.
CCGCCATCCTGCGCCAGGTCAACCTGCCCTACCGCATCCTCAAGATCCTGGAAGGCGAAAGCCTGCTCAACGACGCCAGCGCGCTGTTGATCTATCGGGTCGCGGTCGGCGCCGCCGCGGTGGAGCATTTGAAGTGGAGCGAGTTCGCGCCCTCGGTCGTGCTGGCATTGGCGGGTAGCCTCGTGGCCGGCTATCTCTTCGCCAAGGTCTCGCTGAGGGTGACGCGGCGCGTGGACGAAGCGCCAAGCGCGATCATCCTGCAGTTCGCCGGCACCTTCACGGTGTGGATCGTGGCCGAACGCGTCGGCCTTTCCGGCATCCTGACCATCGTTGCCTATGCCATCACGATCGCGCGGACCGCACCGGCGCGAACCCCCGCACGGCTTCGGGTGCCGGCCTATGCGGTGTGGGAGACCGCGGTCTTCATCCTCAATGTGCTGGCGTTCATGCTGATCGGCATGCAGTTGCGCCCGATCTGGACCCGGCTCGACGACGTGGTGCGAATCGAATATGTCGCGGTCGCGGCCTATGTGCTGGCCGCCGTCATCCTCGCCCGCATCGTCTGGGTCATGCTCTACGGCGTCACGCTGCGGACGCTGGTTGCCCAACGGCTGCTCCATCCCCGAAATATGGCGGTGCCCACGCTCAAAGGCGGCATCGTAGTGGCGTGGTGCGGGATGCGCGGCATCGTCACGCTCGCAGCCGCGTTCGCGCTTCCGGAAAATTTTCCCTATCGCGATCTGATCCTGCTGACGGCTTTCGCGGTCGTGCTGGGCTCGCTCGTCATTCAAGGCCTGACCTTGCGCCCGCTGATCCTGGCGCTGAACCTGAAACAAGACGATCCGGTCGGTGCCGAGGTCGCCCGCGCCCGCGCCATCGCCTACCGCGCGGCGCTGGAGGAGATCGAGGGCGACCCGTCGGAGGAAGCGGAAATCCTGCGGCTCGAATATCGCGCGATGTTGATGCAGAGCGAGAGCGATCCCGATGGCGGCGTCCCGACCAGCGAGCTTCCGGCCGATCCGCTGCGGCGGCGCGCGATCGACGCGGCACGGCGATCGATCCTGACACTGCGCCGGTCCGAAGAGATCGGCGACGACGCCTTTCATCAGCTCGAGGAAGAATTGGACCGGGCTGAATTGAGCGCGCAGGGGTGATGTGCCTTCGTGTCCCGGACGCGGTGCAGCGTTCTTCACGGTGCACCGCAGAGCCGGGACCCACACCCATTCATCGCGGCGCCATGGGCCCCGGATCAGCAGCGCACCACGCCGCAAGGGCCATAGCGTGTCGAAGACGCGCGTAAACGCGCTGATGGCGCTGCACTGCATCCGGGGCACGTTACCGGGCGTTAAGCGCCCGCCTTGCAGGTGATCCCGCCGTCGACCACGAGCTCGATGCCGGTGATATACCTGGATTCATCCGACGCCAGGAACAGCGCCGCGTTGGCGACGTCCCAGGCTTCGCCCATGTGCCCCATCGGCACCTGCGCGTCGCGCGCACGCCACATCGCCTCCACGTCGCCCTCGGCATAGCTTGCCGCAAGTCCGGCGGAGTGCTCGACCATCGGCGTCTTCATCAGCCCCGGCAGGATCGCATTGACCCGCACATGCTTCGACGCGAATTCGACCGCGGTGGTGCGCGTCATCTGGTTCATCGCCGCCTTGGTGGTGGCGTAGGAGACGTAGGAAATACCGAGATGACGGATCGAGGCGATCGAGGAAATGTTGATGATCGAGCCGCCGCCTTGCTTCACCATCACCGGAATGACGTGCTTCATGGCAAGGTAGGCGCTCTTGAGGTTGACGGCGAAGACGTGATCCCAGCTTGCCTCCGTCACCTCGACGACGCTGCCCATCTCGGCAATGCCGACATTGTTGTCGAGCACATCGATGCGGCCATAGGCCTTGAGGCAGGAGCTAACCATCGCCTCGACATCGGCCCCGCGCGAGACATCAGCGGTGAAGGCGGTCGCCTTGCCGCCCTCGCCGGTGATGATCTTGACGGTCTCTTCGGCGGCTGCGGCGTTGCGATCGACGCAAGACACCATCGCGCCCTCGCGCGCAAAGGTCACCGCGGTCGCCTTGCCGTTGCCCCAGCCCGGCCCGATCGAACCGGCGCCGACCACAAGCGCGATTTTTCCCTTCAGCCGATCCATCGGCGTCTCCCTTACATTTTATGGCCCTTCTAATAGGATGCATCGGAGATAGCCGCAAACCATCATCGACCGAATTATTCGTCCGCAAGCAGCCTAAAGTAACCACCAAAAGAGCCGCTGAACGCCCTCGATGCCGTACTTGACAAGTTTTCGTCTCCGAGAGGCAGTCTCATCCGCCAACAGCTCGCTTGAGCTTTTCTCAGGAAACTCTGGGGATCCAAATTCTTCGAGAGTGACGGTAACTCGCAGCTTGCGCGGTGCTTCGTTCACAACTGACATACGGGTCTCCTATTTCGGAAGGGCGCCTTGCCTTCACTGTTCAGACATAAAGCCTCGTTCTCGTCGATCATGCTCGGCGAGTTGGAATCGTCCTTCCCTTCAGTCGGTGATCTCGCTGCGGCCATTCCGTGCGCTGTTCTCTTGCTCAACGCAGGTTAGGCAGAGAACTTCGCTGCAAGAGATTTCTGGCACAGAGCTACCGTTCTCATATTACTATGAGTTACGATCCAACCGTCGCTTGGAAAGCGTCGCTAACGTGCACACCGCCGCCGATTTGCACGTCCGCCCTTAGCTCTCAACTAGCTAATCACGAGAACTTTGGATGTCGCGAACGCTTCAAGACGTACACGATGTGCGGCGTGCCGCAATGCATTTGATTCAACACGGTCGTGCCCAAAAGCTGCTCAGCGCTCGTCCCGGCAGCGCGGCGGTTTCGAGACTCGAAAGCAAGTTTTTGAATCAGCGTGTAGATTCGCGTGCGCCGAACGCGTTGTCGCAATTCATGCGACGCACCAAAAAAAATTCACAAATGCTTCAAGGCGGGAGCCGCGAAACCTAATTTTTCAAACGCTTGGCCCCGCTATGGGGGTAAGTGGTTAACGAAGCGGAGTTTTTCGCGACTCGTCGGACAGGGTTGCAAGCTCTTAGCGAAAGCGGCGGCCGATATTCTGTACAATGGTCGCCGGGACGAGGGGCTGAGGTCAACCCTCACAGGCCAAAGGTCGGATGGCCGTCAAAAGCGCTTGAGACGGCGCCGCTTGCAGGGCTTCACACTGGAAACTATGCGGTTCCCCGCATAGTCTGGCGCTCGCGAAACCTGCCCCATCAGAGGCCGGTTCTATCGGGAGAACGCCACCATGCATGTTAGTCGCGTAATCGGAATATCCTTGGGAATCTCCTTGGGAGCGGCCGTCCTGTTCGGCGGCGCGAGCCTCAATCTCGCGCACGCAAAACCGTTCATGATCGTCGGCAACGACGAGAAAGTCTGGTGGGACGATGATGGAAAGACCATCCTGTCCGCGCCGGGCAAGGACACGATCCTGATCGTCGATCTCGCCGATCCCGAAAATCCCAAGATCGTCGCCACCCTGCCCTTGAAGAATTCGATCGTCGGGCCGCCCGTCAATCTCGACATCGACCCGACCGGCTCGGTCGCGCTGGTGGCGGATTCGGTCGATGTCGTCAAGGAAGGCGAAGCGCTGAAACAGGTGCCGGACAACAAGCTCTATGTCATCGATCTGAAGGCCAGCCCGCCGAAGCTGGCGGCGACCGTCACGGTCGGCAAGCAGCCGTCGGGCTTGAGCATCAGCCCGTCCGGCAAGATGGCGCTGGTTGCCAATCGCGGCGACAACTCGATCAGCGTGCTCTCGATCAACGGCACCGACGTCAAGGTCACCGATACCGTCGCGATGCCCGACAGCGTCTCGCATGTGGTGTTCACGCCCGACGGCAAGCGGGCGCTGGCGGCGCGCTCCGCGGCATCCAAGCTGTCGGTGCTCGATATCGCCGGCGACAAGGTGACCTACAACAAGTTCGATTTGCCGACCGGCCAGTGGCCCTACAATGTCGTGGTGGCACCCAACGGCAAGACCGCGCTGCTCAACGAGACCGGCAATGGCGGCTCGTCGGACGGCAACGTCGACACCACCAGCGTGATCGATCTCGAGGCCAATCCGCCGCGCGTCATCGATAAGGTGGTGGTCGGTGACGGTCCGGAGGGGCTTGCGATGTCACCAAAGGGCGATCTCGCGGTTGCCGCCATCCTGAACGGTTCCAACAGCAAGAAGGCCTTCTTCTACAAGAAGAACGCCACCCTGTCGGTGCTCAAGATTGACGGCAAGAAGGTGACCAAGACCCAGGATGTCGAGCTTGGCGGGCTGACAGAGGCCGTGCTGTTCACGCCGGACGGCAAATACATTCTGGCCGGCAACTACATGACCCAGGATTTTTCGATCCTGAAAGTAAACGGCACCAAAGTCACCGATACCGGCAAGCGCTTCAAGGTGCCGGGGCACCCGGCTTCGGCGCGGATGGGCCATTGAGACGGATTTCGAGCGCGGTGGCGTCAGGTTGACGCGCCGCCGCGTTCGAATTGCCGCAACGCCTCGCCGCGCGCGATCAGGCGCTTGGCGTTGGAATAGGTCGGCACCTCGATCAACGAGCCCTCCAATTCAGCCCGCGACCTCCCCGCCGCGCGCGCAGCCTCGAATGCCGCCACGATGTCGCGCGCGCGGCGAAGCTCATCCTCGCCGGGGGTGAGTACGCCGTTGATGACGGCCGCATGCGCCGGATCGACCAGGCTTTTCGCGCCATAGCCGAGGCGCCGCGCAAAGCGCGTATCGCGCGTCACGCCCTCGACATCGCTCCAGGTGTAGGGACAATCGATCGCGACCACACCGTGAGCTACGCATTCGACCAGAAAGCGTTGCCGAGAGTAAGCAAGCTCAAGGCCGTCCGGTCCGCGCTCGGCGCTAAGATCAGCGGCAAGGTCTTCGGATGCCATCAGGCAGCAGGCGACGCGCCGGCTCGCTTTGACGATCGCCCCCGTCTGCACCAGGCCGCGGGCGAATTCGATATTCGGCAATAGCGCCGTCGAACCCTGCGCTATCCCGTAGTCGCGTTCGAAGGCGCTCACCGCCTCATCCAGCCGGCCGACATGAGAGGGTTCGGCGACCTTCGGCAGCGCGACGATATCGGGACGGCCGCGCATGACGGCGGCCAGATCGTCCATGCCGTCCTGCTCGAGCGGGTTGACGCGCACCGCGGCGACGGCTCCCGCCCGGCGCCATTTCGCATAAAGCTCGGGAGCCAGCGCCCGCGCCGCGGGCCGCAAGGCGGGCGGCGTAAAGTCCTCAAGCTCCTGGATCAGGACATCGGCGCCGCTTGAGGCCGCGCGTTGCAGCACGTCCTCATTGGCGCCTTCGAGAAACAACCAGGAGCGGCAAAGCCTGACCGGACGCATGAGACTTGCTCACGCGCTCACTGAAACGTCATGTCGAGGCATTTCGAAATATCGGAGCCTAGCCCTGAGGAGATGATGATGCAGCCGCGGACTTTCTGGGCCGTGGTATCGGCGGCCCACACCGAATAGCCGCCGGGACCAAAGAACGAATTGGTGTTCGGCGGTTCGGTTTCGGTGGCGTCGAAAGCGTAAGTGGAGTCGGTGTCGAAGATGCGCGGCTTTTTGGTGCAGCCGCCGTCGGTTTGAACGTTGATCACTTCCTTGTTGTCCCGCGTCAGCGCGAGGCTGACCTGGCAGCGGAAATATTCGGAAGTCTTGACGTTGAAGAGATAGGCGTAGGATTTGCAGGTCGCGGTGTTGAGCTTGCCGGCGGAAAGGCCCCTGCTGCAGGAAATCCTCTGGTTGTTGCTGAGCTTGAATTCGTCGGCACGGGCCATGGAAACCAGCGTCAGCAGCGGCAGCGCGAAGCCTAAACAAATTTTAATGACGTGGTTCATCCGAATCATCCCCATGACCTGGTTTGTCGACCCCGGTTCTAAACCGAAAGAGGAAGATAGTCGCGAAGCGGCACACGGGAAATCACAAAGTCTTATGGCGCCGGCCTGCGGCCCAAGGCAAGTTGGAGCCAAGTTGGAGACAAGTTGGAGGCAGGTTGAGGAGCCGGAGGCCGGTTGCATCGACGGGACGATGGCGTTCGTGATTTGTTCAAAAATCATCTGGGGAGGATGAAGATGGCGAGATCTTCGACAAGGACTTATCTGCTGGCCGCCGCGCTCGGCATGCTGGCCACTTCCGCATTCGCGCAGGCCGCGGCGCCGACACCTTGGGAGCTGAAGCCGGACATGGGCTATGGCTACGACAAGGAGGGCAAGACGTTCTCCTACAAGATGGGCACCAACAATGCGGGGCTGCTGTTGAAAGGCGCGAAGAAGGTGCCGAAGGGCACGCTGTTCTTCATCGGCCATAACGGTCAGCTCTATATGCGCACCGGGCCGTATCTCGAGGGCGACGGCAAGTTCATGTTCGGATCGAATTGAGCGCGCGGCCTCTTCCCTTCTCCCCTTGTGGGAGAAGGTGGCCATAGGCGGCCTTCGGCCGCCGTTCTTTGATAGAACGCCGATGCTTCGCATCGGCTACGCGCAGTCCGCGACGGATGAGAGGTTTGCATCCGCGGAGAGAGACCCCTCACCCGCCC
>JBATYU010000787.1:0-15388 GCA_049674245.1 Bradyrhizobium sp.
TGACGGTGCGGATGCCGGACTGGCCTGCGGTCAGCTTCGCCCAGTTATCGCTCTTGCCGGCCCCGAGCGAGGTCACCATGCCCATGCCGGTGACGACGACGATCGGCCTTCCGAGTTTGTCGCGTGGTGCTGTCATGTTTTCCCCGCCAGTCAAAACGCCCAGGACGCCGAGATCACTTGATCGCCTCGACAAGGGCCATGCCTTCGCCGCGCCAGTGACCCGCCCCAATCACTACAATTTGGGGGCCATCAACTGATGCGGCAAGTCGTACATTACCGTTCGCCAGGGTAAGGTGCGTCATGCTTTATGCGCCGCAACGCCGTATCATCCGGCGGCAGATTGCCACCAGACAGTGCGACTTCCGAAATAGAGTCTCAAGAGCTGCTATATCACTCCTGGGCCAACACCAAAATCGCTCAAGTGCGTGCCATTTATGCAACATCCGTCAAAAAAAGATCGCGCAATTATTGGCTCGGGCGCCCGTTTGTTGCGTCTGTAAGGAGCGTCAGGTTAGTTCTAGTGTGGCCCTTGCGGCCGGGGCTGCGTTCGTCTGGTAATGCGGACGCACTGTGACATCGGCCGCCGTCTTGGGTCACCATGAACACGCCATGCCCGTGCAACGTACTCATGCTCTATCCGCGCTTCACTGCGGACTCCTTCTGGAGCTTTGCCGAATCCTGCAAATTGATGGGAGTTCGCCGCCCCGCAGCTCCCCTGGGCCTGATTACCGTCGCCGCGATGTTGCCTGGCAGCTGGACGGTGCGCCTTGTTGACTGCAATACGGCGTCAATCACGGACGACGATTTTGCCTGGGCTGACCTCGTCTTCACGGGCGGAATGCTGTCGCAACAGGCCGACACGCTGCAGCTGATCGAGGTTTGTCGCTCACGGGGCAAGCCGGTGGTCGTCGGTGGCCCCGATCCCACCTCAAGTCCGCACATCTACGCCGCAGCCGACTTTCAGGTACTCGGTGAGGCCGAAGGTGTTATTGACGAGTTCGTTGCGGCTTGGGAGAGCGGCGCCCGATCGGGCATCTTCACAGCGCCCAAGTTCCAGGCCGACGTCACGAAGACGCCGGTGCCGCGTTTCGACCTGCTCAAATTTGAAGACTATCTTTATCTTGGTGTGCAGTATTCGCGCGGCTGCCCCTTCACCTGCGAGTTTTGCGATATCATCGAGCTTTACGGACGGGTGCCACGGACCAAGACGATCCCGCAGATGCTCGCCGAGCTCGATGCGCTCTACAAGATGGGATATCGCGGCCATCTCGATTTCGTCGACGATAACTTCATCGGCAACAAGAAGTCGCTCAGGCTGTTTCTTCCCGAACTCGCCGCATGGCAACGCACGCACGACTATCCGTTCGAGTTTTCGACAGAAGCCTCGGTCAATCTGGCCGATCATCCGGAACTCCTGGAAATGATGGCCGCGGCCAACTTCTTCGGCATTTTCGTCGGCATCGAAAGTCCGGACCCAGCAACCCTGGTCGCGATGAAGAAGAAGCAGAATACCCGGCGCAATATCGCTGAGAGCATTCACAAGATATACGGCGCCGGGATGCTCGTCACCGCGGGCTTCATTGTGGGCTTCGACAGCGAGAAAGTCTCGATCGCGGATGCCATGATCGACTTCATCGAGGAAGCGGCCATCCCTGTCTGCATGATTGGCCTGCTCTATGCCTTGCCAAACACGCAGCTCACGCGCCGTCTTGCACGTGAAGGTCGGCTGCACCCCAATCATGATGTGGGCCCAACCACCGGCGGCGATCAATGCACCGACGGCATAAATTTCGATCCGGCGCGTCCGTTGCGCGACATATTGATGGACTACCGACAAATTCTGGAGAGCATCTATCAGCCGGACGCTTACGCGAGCCGTGTTGACCGATTGATGACGATACTCGACCGTTCGAGGCAACGTCGCGAACTGCCTGTCGGTGACCTCCGTCTCAAGGTACGAGCGTTAGAGACCGTGCATCGCGTCGTCACCGCCATTCCCGAAGCGCACGATCCGTTTTGGCGAACCTTCCTCAACTGCGCCAAGCGAGACTCGTCCTCGGCACGAATCGCAGTAGCGATGATTGCAGCCTATGCGCATCTTGGACCTTTCTCACGCCGGGTCATCAAAGCAATCGATTGTCGTCTGGCCGCTTTGGACGAGCAAATATCATATTCAACCGCGGCTAACATAACGATGGCCAAGAACACGGCCTAACACCCACGTGATGGGGCAGACTGATAGAGGGTATATAGAGTGTCGCGTGACCATTTGCGGCAGGAGCGCGGATGACCGCGAGCGCGATTTCGCCATTCGACCCGTCACCTGCCGCCAATTCCGGACATCCGCTGCTGCCGCAAATATCGTCCTGGAGGGCCCCGCTGTGTTGCAAAGGAGCCGCCCATGCCGGGAAAAATGACCTCGACGAGTGTCTTCTATTGCAGAAGCGAACACGGCAACTATACGTCAATGGACGTTAGGGCTGGTCGAGGCACTCATGAGTTCAAATCCCGTCGGTTCGCGTTTGGCCGGTTTTTCACCCCTGGCCGCACTGTGGTCGGTTCCGCTGCGGGCGGCGGCGATCGCGGTGTTACTGCTCGGTGTTGCGCCGCTTAGTGCCGGCGCAGCGCATGCAGCGCCCGCGGCACCGGGCGTTCATGTTTATCTGGTTCGCGGCGTCCTTAATATCTTCTCGCTTGGCATGGACGAAATCGCCGCCAAGCTGCAGCAGCAGGGTATCAACGCGACCGTGCACAATCATCTGGCGTGGGCGTCGATCGCGGACGCCGCCGCGGCCGAATACAAGACCGGGCGCGCGAAGACGATCATTCTGGTCGGACACTCCTCCGGAGCGACCTGTCTGCCGGGTATCGTGGGGCGGCTGGATCAGCAGGGCGTCCCGGTCAAGCTGGCGATCGGACTGGATTCGGTGTTCCATACCAGCCTCGCCGGTCGCGTCGGACGCTATGTCAATTTCTACGTCGCCAATGGCGCCGGAACGCGCGTGGAAAAGACCGGGAATTTCCGCGGAACACTTGAAAATGTAGATGTCGAGACGGTGCCGGGCGTCTCCCACCTCTCGATCGACAAGAACCAGATCATGCAGCAAAAGGTAATCGCCGCCATCGACGCCGCCGTGCGCAGCAGCCCGAGCGTCGTTACTGCGGCGGCGGACAAGCCACCGGCCGTACCCGCTGCAGTCTCGCGGGCTTCAACGACGAAACGCTCGACCGCGACTGCACCCAACTGATCGCAGTTGCCGAACGCCCGAGCCGGCGTTCGGCGCCGCCTCAAATTCCGCCGATTCTTCGGTAATGCAAAGTGGATGCGCACCAGGCGCATTGTCGGCGGCGAATGCGTGGGCAGTGAAAACGAGACCGACAAAGAATTCAAGGCAAGTTGCGGGCCTCCTGGCCGCGGCGATGCTTGCCTGGCTTCCCTGCGTGCATCCTGCGATCGCCGGCCAGATGCCAGCCGCCGAACGGGCCGCTGCACAGACCGCTGACGATCGGTCGGTCCCGCAGCCCAAAGGCGCGCCGGACACGCCTCCTGGCTCAGCCACTGCGCCCCCACTAGCCGAACCGTCGCCGGTCCTGCCGCGCGGGCGAGTCTATTTGTTCCGGGGTGCGATGGGGCTGATTTTCTCGCGCGGCATGGACAAGCTGACGGCGAATATCCAACGCGCCGGCGTCACGGCCAACGTCTACGAATTCACGGTCTGTGACCTGGTCACAGCCGCAGCGATCGAGAAATACCGGCAGGATCCCGCTCCGCTCATCCTCATCGGCCACTCCATGGGCGGACGCTGCGCCCTCCAGTTTTCGGAAAAGCTGCGGGACGAGGGCATCCCGGTCAGTCTGGTCGTTACCATCGATCCGGCGCAATTGAGCCCGGAGGTGCCGCTCAATGTCGAGCGCTTCATCAACATCTTTCTGTCGAAGGATGTTCTCGGTGGCGGCGATATCAAGCCGACACAGGGCTTTCAGGGCCACTATGCCAGTTACGATCTAGCGCAACATGACGAGGTCTCGCATATCACCATCGACAAGACGAACTCGATCCATCTGGAGCTGGTTGCCAAGATCGTCCAGCTCGCTGCGACACCCGCCATGGATCACGGCGGGACCTTCCCTCTTCGCTATGTGGTGCCGCCGAAGACAGAGATCGAGCTGTGGGACAGCGGCGTGACCGTCGCAGCCCATTCAGGCGACACGCTGCAAACGCTCGCCGGGCAGTATCATCTGCCGTTGTGGTCGCTGACCCAGGTCAACCCGATGCCGAAAAATGCCCCGCTTGCGGCCGGGCAGCACATCATCGTACCGCGCCATCTCACGACGCCGACCGAGCCGATTTCATCCAGGCACTGACTACGCCTCGGCGCGGGATTCAGCTCCGAAGAAATGGCAAGATCATCGGCACGCGACGGCGATAGGGTCCATAGGCCTCAGGACCGAGCTCGACGGTGAGGAAACCTTCCTCCATACGCGCCTTCTGCCATTGACCGAACGAAATCAGGAGTGCGCCGGTCAACGAGCTCCAGGTTGCAACCGCGGCGCCCGTGGCCAGGATTGCGAGGATCAGGCCGGCATAGATCGGGTGGCGCACCAGCCCGTAGGGCCCGGTATCCACGATACGGTGGTCTTCCTTTTGGGTGATAGCGTTGGACCAGAACCGCCCGAGATGGATGCGCGCCCACCAGGTGAACGAGATACCCAGCAAAACCATGATGGCCAGCGCATAGGTGCCGAAATTGCCGGGATCGTAGATCCGGGTTTCCCCCAGCGCTCGCGCCGTCCACGGAGAAAACAGGATCGCCCCGAGCAGAATGGGCACGCGATAGGCGAGCGAATCCCGCGTTCGTACATGCCTCTTGGTCCGCCCCGACCAGAACGACGCCACAACCCAACTGACAATCCACGCGAGCCAGATCACCGCCAACAATCCAGTGGGCCAGGTCACGATCCAGCCGCTGAAAACCGCATCGCCGATTTCGCCAAGACGGCTAGCCATGCTTGAGGACCTCGCCGGCGGATGCACCCACCATGTGCGCGATGATTTTCTGCAGCAAGGGCTCGACCGGTCGGGGCACATAGCCGAGTTCGCGCCTGGCCTTCTCGCTCGATAGCGCGACCGCACGCCGCGCGATCCGGACCCCCTCGACGGTGGCCGAGGGCCGGCGGCAGGTCACATAGTCGGCCGTCAACTCCATGATCGAAGCCGCCAGTTCCGCAAGTGGTCCGGGAAGCGGAGCGAAAACCTTGCGGCGGGCGCTGATGGAGGCCATCAGCGCCAGTATCTTCCTGAGCGGCAAGTTATCGCCGCCAAGCACGTAACGGTGCCCAACCCGGCCTTTTTCCATCGCCAGGACAAGTCCTGCCGCCACATCGCGCACATCGACCATGTTCACGATGAAATCGAGATAGAACTGAAAGATTCCCGTGCGGAGAAAATATTGAAGCATAGCGGTCGGCGGCGTGACACTGTGATCGTACGGGCCGATCGGCATGGTGGGGCAGCCAACAATCACGGGAAAACCCGAGGCGGCAGCCTGCAACGCAAATTCATCCGCGAGCATTTTAGAGCGCGTATATGGCCCCGGCATTTCGTCAATGGACAGCAAAGCTTCTTCGCAGGAGAGCGCATCCGATTTGGAGGCATTGAAGAGAATGGACTCGGTTGAGCAGTGCAGGAACCGTGCTGCACCACGACGGCGCGCGGCGGTCAGAACGTTCCGGGTACCGATGAAATTGACGGCGTGGAATTCCATCCTATCCAGCTTCCACATGCCAGGCAGCCCGGCCAGGTGATAAACCTCGTCAACGCCCGCCGTGGCGTCGTGCACTAGACGCGTGTCGAGTACTGAACCTTCAATATATTCCACCGCGGGTAAGGTCCGACTGGGCGCGCGGACATCGAGAACGCGCACTTGTCGGCCCCGAGCGACAAGTTTGGACACTAGATGCTGGCCGATAAAGCCACTACCGCCCGTAACCAGCACATATGTCATAATCGAAGATTCTGCCCGTTTCAGCAATCGCGCGGGTAAGACGAAACCCGGTGTGACGCAGCCCCAGCGATCGGCCCAATGATGGTGGCTAGATCGCGCCGGAATCCGAGCGCGATGAACAGCTTCGCCATCACGAACATCGGTCCGAGCAGCAAATGAGAGGGATTGTCCACGAGCGCTGGCTGTCGACGTTCGAATACCCGATGTCCGACAATCTGTAAAGTGACGCCCATCACAATCAGGACCGCGGTCAATATCCACACGCCGGGGACGCTTGCGTTATTCACAATTATTGCTGCTGTCGACAATAAAAGTGCGGCCGCGGCAACGATCGCCAACCCGAGCGCTGCATCCAAGGCGAGCCAGTAGATCAGGACAGGCAGCACCATCAGCGTGGCAAGACTGGCATGGCCGCCAGATCCCGGAAGCGGCAACATCGTCACGGGAAGAATGGCCGCAAGAAACAGGGAAATGATACCGAAGATATGCGCGGCGCAGTTCCGAGGGTCACGATGATATTCGACGTAATCGGCCAGCTGGCGCCGGAAGAAGGCATTCATACGAGGCAGGCTCCGGATATGGTCGCCGAAATCATACTCAGAATAGCGGTCACGACAATACCGCGCGCTCGCGTCATCATGGTTCTCCCGAACCATCCCGGGCATACGTGTTGGGCATCTCATGTGGGTTCCCGCTGAAACGGGAGCGAGTTACGGCGATCTCGACGTCGAGTACTGCGACGCCCGATACCGCCGTTCCAACCTCGCACAACGGCTTCGGTCACACGCTTACGCCTCTCAAAGCCTTCTCTTTATCAGGCATCAGACCAAGCCTGTGCGCAATGACGAAATCGGTCACGCGTTTCGGCGCAAGCCTTGGCAGCGCCTGCTCCAGCAGCGCGTGCTGGGCTGGCGCATACCGCAAACGTGGACGGCGCGCGGTTAGGGCCTTCATCACCGTTTTCGCAACGTCTTTTGCTTGCATGCTGTGCCGACGCCCGGCTTTGACGATGGTTCGCACCCCGTTGTCGAAGGCCTCACCATAATCGGTCACGGCGTAGCGTCCGATAGCGCCTTCCGGTTGGTCCCAGATCGGTGTATCGACGGTCCCCGGCGCGACTATCACGACATCAATTCCGTAGAGTTTTAGTTCGCGTCGCATCACCTCGGATAGCCCTTCGATTGCGAATTTCGAGGCTACGTAGGCGCCAGCAAAAGGCGCTCCGATCTTGCCAGCGATAGAGGTGATATTGACGATGCGGCCTTTCCTGCCCGAAAACGTCTGATCGGCGCCGAGCAGAGGCGCAAATGCACGGCTCGCCAATAGCGTGCCGAGGACATTTGTATCGAGCACGGCCCGGAATTCGTCGAGCGGCTGATGAAGAACCGGCCCCCCGAGGCCAATTCCGGCGTTGTTGACTAGTCCATTCAAAGTTGCTGAGCCGAGCGAGGCATGGACCGTCTTCGCCGCTGCGACAAGCGCCGACTCATTGCGCACATCAAATACCAGCGGCGTGAGCGAGTCGCCGAACTCCGCGGTCAACCGCGCCGCGTCGGTCTCTTTTCTCACGCTTCCGAAGACGCGCCAGCCTTGCGCGATGGCCAATGCGGCAACCGCGTAACCTATGCCGCTCGAAGCGCCGGTGACGACGAGCGACGGCGGAACGGGTGCCATTTTTTTTTGAGTCCGTTCAGTCATTCCTTCGCTTCTCCCGGCCTAGGTATCGCTCGACCAACAAGATCGGCCGGCCAAATTGAAGTTATCACCGGCACGAGATAGCGCTAGTAAAGTTTGGGCGCGCTACCATCGAGTTGCCAATGCTCATGATCCGCCATGGGTGTGGTCCTTCAGCTCCAAAGGAGCACCGTACCGGCTTAACCTAGGGGTTTGGAAGCGGCGGAGCGACCCAGCGGAAGATTGTTGCGCACACAGGTCGATGTCCGAAAGGGGTCCAAAAGCGGAAAAGCTCAATGCGAGTATATGTTTTCCGCTTTGTCCCTGCCGGCTCAACCGGTCGACGCAGCACAGGCGGCGCGTGTTTTTCCAGGAGGTTCATTCCGCGGCCTCCGCGAGCGCCGCGCTGGACCCGAGATCGACCACCCTCAGCGTAGTGCGAATCCGTTGCGTGGTGCCATCCTGGAAGCGGATCACGGTATCGACCGGGATATTGCTTTCGCCGCGATAGATCGCATCGATGATGCCGGCATATTTCTCGTTGACGACGCTACGGCGGACTTTTCGCGTGCGGGTCAATTCGCCGTCGTCAGCGTCGAGTTCCTTGTAGAGCAGGAGGAACCGCGAGATGCGCTGCGCCGGCGGCAGCGTGGCGTTGACGGTTTCGACCTCCTTTTGCAGCAGCGCATAGGCTTCGGGGCGCGAGGCGAGGTCGGTGTAGGTGGTGAACGCGATGCGGTTCTTCTCCGCCCATTTCGAGATGATGGAGTAGCGGATACAGATCATCGCCGCGAGCGCTTCGCGCCCGGCGCCGAGCACCACGGCTTCCGCGATGTAGGGCGAGAACTTCAGCTTGTTCTCGACATATTGCGGCGAGAAGCGCTCGCCGCGCGAGGTTTCGGCCAAGTCCTTGATGCGGTCGATCACCACGAGCTGCCCATGATCGTTGAAATAGCCGGCGTCGCCCGAATGCATCCAGCCGTCCTTCATGTCGGCGGCGGAGGCTTCCGGGTTCTTGTAATAACCTAAGAACATGTTGGGATGACGCACCACGATCTCGCCGACGCCGTGGATATCCGGATTGTCGACGCGGATCTCGATATCCTTCGCCATCGCGACGCCCGTGGTGTCGGGATCGACTTCGTTCGCTGGATGCAGCGTATAGGCGCCGAGCAACTCGGTCTGGCCGTAGAGCGTACGCAGCGGCACGCCCATCGCCTGGAAGAACTTGAAGGTATCGGGACCGAGTGCCGCGCCGCCGGTCGCCGCCGAGCGCAGCCGCGTGAACCCGAGGCGGTCGCGCAACGCGCGGAACAAGAGCGTGTCCGCGATCATCGAATGCTTGCCTTTAGCCAATGCAGACAGCCCGGCCTTCATGCCGAGCTGATAGAGAGATTGCTTGAGCGGCGAGGCATCCATCACGCCGGCGCGGACGTCGGCGGCGATGGATTCCCAGACCCGCGGCGCGAATAGCACGAAGGTCGGCGCGATCTCGCGAAAATCGTTCATCATGGTGTCGGCCTGCTCGACGAAGTTGATCTTCATCCGGCACAGCAGGCCTTTGCCGAGCACATAGACCTGTTCCATGATCCAGGGCAGCGGCAGCACCGAGACGTATTCGTCCTCCGGCCCCTTCGGATCGAACGCGAGATATGTCGCGCAATGCTTGAGCACGCGGCCGGGCGCGAGCATCGCCAGCTTCGGATTGGCCGTCGTGCCCGAAGTGGTGCAGAGGATCGCGGCGTCCTCGCCGCGGGTCTGGTCGACCAGTCTGTCGTAGAGGCCGGGCTCTCGCGCGGCGCGCTCGCGGCCCAACGCCGCCAGTCTGTCGGCCTCCATCAGCCGCGGGTCGTCGTATTTCCGCATCCCGCGCGGATCGGAATAGATGATGTGCTTGAGCGCGGGTACGCGATCGGCAAGCGTCAACAGCTTGTCGACCTGCTCTTCGTCCTCGGCGAACACCAGCCTGGCTTCGCCGTAGGTGAGGAGATAGGCCGCTTCCTCGTCGAGCACGTCGCGATAGAGGCCGAGCGACATCGCGCCAATCGCATGCGTTGCGATCTCGGCCGACACCCAGTCCGGCCGGTTGTCGCCGATGATGCCGATGACGTCGCCGCGGCCAAGGCCCAGTTCGACCATGCCGAGCGCGAAGTCGTGCACGCGCGCCTGATAGTCGTTCCAGGTGAAAAGCTTCCAGAGCCCAAAGTCCTTTTCACGCAGCGCAATCTCGCTGCCGTGTTCCCTGGCATTGAGGCGCAACAGCTTTGGATAGGTGTCGGCCTGAGCGACACGTCCGGCGTAGTCCATCATGCCGCGCTCTCCGCGGGCGCAGGCTCATCGTCGGGATCGACCAGCACGTCGTCCTCTTCCCCGAGATAGGCGCGTTTGACATGCGGATCGGCCATCACGGTGGCAGGATCGCCTTCGGCGATCTTGCGGCCGAAATCGAGCACCATGACACGGTGGGAAATATCCATCACCACGCCCATGTCGTGCTCGATCATCATGACGGTCATGCCGAACTCTTCGTTGAGGTCGACGATGTAACGCGCGATGTCCTCCTTTTCCTCGAAATTCATGCCGGCCATCGGCTCATCGAGCAGGATCAGCCGCGGCTCGAGCGCCATGGCGCGCGCAAGTTCGACGCGCTTGCGCAGGCCGTAGGGAAGGGTGCCGGCGGTGGCCTTGCGCACCGACTGCAGGTCGAGGAAGTCGATGATCTCCTCGACCTTGCGGCGATGCTCGAGTTCTTCGGCCCTCGCGCCGGTCAGCCAGTACAACGCTCCGGTGATGAAATTGTTTTTCAGAAGATGATGCCGCCCGACCATGATGTTGTCGAGCACGCTCATGTGATGAAACAGCGCGAGGTTCTGGAAGGTGCGACCGATGCCGAGCGAAGGCCGGGCGTTCGGGCGGAGCGCGGTAATATCTTGCCCGTGATAGAACAGACGGCCTTCGGTCGGCCGGTAGCGGCCCGAGATGCAATTGACGATCGAGGTCTTGCCGGCACCGTTGGGGCCGATAATCGAGAACAGCTCGCCGTCGTTCACGCCGAAACTGACATCGGTGAGCGCACGTACGCCGCCAAAGCGCAGCGACACCCCGCGCACTTCCAAAGCGTGTTCCACGTATTCCCTCCCTGGAGCGATCTCGGGCGCGGTTACTTCGATCGCCCGTAAAAAACGCTCGCGATCAAAGGCTTTTGGCCCACGAGGCGCTCCACCCCCGGCGGTTTCATCCGCGCGTGAAGCCGAGCCTACAATAGTCAGACTGTTCAACATATTGATATTGGACCATTGGGCGCAGCTTGCCCAGCGCCTAACGCCGTCAAGCACTCCAGGTCCGCCGGTATAATGCGAGTGATCGGACCGTGATTCTTGCCGTCCTGATCGAAGTAGCAAATCCTCCCGGGCTGGTGCTCGAAGCGCCAAGCGCTTGACGGCCCGTCCTTCCAGGCGGCGCGATAGCCGCCTTTCGTCATTTCCCAGCGCCCGTGCATCTTGGTTCCGTTCGGCAACCGGATATGCGCCGCGCCGTCGGCGGCATAGTACATCACCGCTTCTGCCGGCGCGCCGATATCGACGAAATGCGTCATATGGAGCAGAAGAAGGGCGAGCGTCCCTTGGCTTTCAATTTTCACGCGCAGATCCTTCATGTGAGCGGCTCATCCGAGCCTCCATCCGAAAACGGTTGATTTCGGACGTATCTTAACGAAGCCGCCGGACGCGCGCGTCAACCGGCAGGTTGAGGGCAGGTCGAAATGCGGTCGCGGCACACCGGTCGTTGCGCCGCCGCAACAATCATTGCCGCCGCAACGGACCGGCGTGTCGGAAGAATACCGCGCCAGGCCGAGTAGTGTTCGAAGTCAGCTTTGCGTGAGGAGGCGAGCATCGGTTGGCAAATTGCGGCCCTTCCGCCCTGACTCACCTCAACGATCTCCATCAATTCGGAGGAGGTTCGCTTACGAGCCCGCGGTTGGATGCGTAGCGAATGTCAAATCCATTCCACCAGTATGCCGCCGCTCTCCGTGGAGGCACTCCTGTCGTCGTGGAATTTCGTGGTTCGTCGATCCAGAACCGGCGCGGGTCGTTGCGAGGCCGTTCCTCGAGACCGCGCATGAATGCATTACATGTGAATCGAACTCGCCTGCGTGGTGCACCCCATCAGGTCTCTCGGAGTCCGAGACCATGAAAGTGCGCGGCTGTTCGGCGGTCGGCGGTTGCATGTGATAAGCTGCCGCCGGGTAAGACAAATCTTGGCTGATGCGGCATCGTATCGGCCCGGAGAATCGGGCGTAATACGATACCGTATCAATATTTCAGGGGGACGGGTGAAGGACCAACGCGCATCGCGGGACTGGGTTACGGACGAAAAAGCATCTCAGGACTGGGTGTCGGCCGGGCTCGCGGAATTGGCAACAGGCGGCGTCGACGGCGTCCGGGTGGAGGTGCTGGCCGAACGGCTGGGAGTGACCAAGGGCGGGTTCTATCGCCGCTTCAAGGATCGCAGCGCGCTTCTGAACGCCATGCTCGAAACCTGGCGGGATGGCCGCGTCGCCGTCATCGAGCGGCAGGCCGAGGCCGGCGGCGAGTCCGCGGTCGAGAAATTGAGAGGGATGTTCAAATTATATTCCGAACGCGCCAACACGCAGGGCATCGCGATCGAACTTGCGATACGGCAATGGGCGCGCACAGACCCGGCCGCCGCCGCGGCCGCTGCACGGGTGGACGCCGCGCGCCTCAAAACCACTGGCTCGCTCTATCGGCAGCTCGGCCTTTCGGCACCGGAAGCGGACGCCCGCGCCGTGCTTTTCTATACCTTCCTGTTCGGCCAGAGCATGCTGTTTTTCGATCAGACCGCGCGCAAGCGAGCCAGCCTCATCGCCGCCTGCGCCAAGTTTCTGCTGGAAATCGAACAAAAGTGATAGGCGGCCGATGCCTCGAAGGTGATACGGCGCCGTATTGAAAGTCGGAACGGTCCGTGATACGGTACCGTATCGTCCGACCATCTCCGTTCGAAGCGACGGCAAACCGGAGTCTTCCGATGAGCAGGCAAAGCCAGATTAGCCTTTTGAAGCGGCTGCTGAATTATGTCGACACCAGGACCACCGCGCTGGCCGATGCGCCCTGGCGCAACGACGTGTCGGTCTACACGGACGCCGGGCGTTTGGCCGCAGAGCAGCGGATTCTGTTCCGCCAGCACCCGATCGTGATGGGCTTCGCTTCGGAATGGGCGACGCCCGGTGACTTCCGTACCGATGATTATGCGGGGGTGCCGATCCTGGTGGTGCGGGGGCGCGACAGCAGGCTGCGCGCGTTCCTCAATGTGTGCCGGCATCGCGGTGCCAAGGTAGCCCAAGGCTGCGGCAGCGCCCGTTTGTTCTCATGCCCCTACCATGCCTGGACCTACGATCTCTCCGGCAAGGTGATGGGCATCCCCGACGAACGCTGCTTCCCGGACGTGCGCGCCGAGCGGTCATCGCTGGTCGAACTGCCGCTGTGCGAGAAGCACGGCCTCGTCTGGGTGATCCCGACGGTAGCAGCGGACGGCTCGACCGGTTTCGACATCGATCCGTGGCTCGGCGGGCTCGGGCCCGAGCTTGCCTCGTTCGAGTTCGCTTCGTGGTCGTTCTACGACAAGCGCGTGATCCCCGAGACCATGAACTGGAAGATCCTGGTGGATACCTTCAACGAGGGTTATCACATCGGCTTCCTGCACCGGGACTCGCTCAGGGACGTGTTGCACGGCAATGTGACGGACTTCGAGGCGTTTGGTCTCAATCACCGCCTGACCTTTCCGCGCAAGAAGCTGGAGCGGCTCAAGAGCGAACCCGAAGACAGTTGGGACCTGATGTGGAACACGACGTTGGTCTATTCGCTGTTTCCCAATACCGTCCTGCTCGTGCAGGGCGACCATGTCGAGCTCGCGCGGGTGTTTCCCTGCGAGGGGCGCGCTGACCGTGCGGTCATGGATCTTGGCCTTTACGTGCCGAAAGCGCCGAGCACCGACGACGAGCGCGCCCATTGGGACAAGAACATGCAACTCGTCCTTGACGTGGTGACCGGCGAGGATTTCCCGACCGGGCGCAGCATCCAGATCGGCCTGACATCGGGGGCGCAGTCGCACACCGTCTACGGCCGCAACGAGCCGGCGATGATCCACTATCACCAGTCGATGCGGATGGCGCTTGGCCTTGCGCCCCACACCGAGAACCAGCAGGCCGCGGAATAGACGTCCCGCCGCCCGCGGGGTTGGCGCAGCACGCGCAATGGATGGCGCCAACCTCAACGGCCGCGACGATGATCAGCTCCACGACACCACGACACAACAAGGAGAGCGCGAAGTGACCGCCGGTATGATCGATGTTGTTCACCAGGGCCCGATCGCCATCGTTACCCTGAAGCGTCCTCCCGCCAATGCGATGAACCTGGAACTCACCGAGGAGATCGCGACTGTCTTTCAACGTCTCGGACAGGACGGATCGGTGAGGTCTGTGGTCCTGACCGGTCAGGGAAAGTCTTTCTGCGCCGGCGTAGATCTGAAGGCCGTGCCCAATTTCGACGAAGCTCAGCAACGCCGCATGGTGAATGCGTTGAACCGCGCCTTCTACAGCGTTTACAGCTGTCCGGTTCCGGTGGTGGGTGCCATCAACGGCCACGCCATTGCGGGCGGACTCGTGCTGGCGCTGTGCTGCGATTGGCGCATCGCGGTGCAAACGCCATTCCTTGCCGGCCTGACCGAGGTCCGCGTCGGCGTGCCCTATCCCGTCGGTGCGATGGAGGTGGCTCGGCAGGAGTTGAGGCCTGATGTCGCCCGCCGGCTCGTCCTGTTCGGTCAGAACATAACCGCCACTGCCGCGGTGGACGCCGGTGTGTTTGACGAAATGGTGGATCCTGCAGCGCTGTTGGAGCGAGCGCTGGCGAAGGCCGACGAATTCGCAGCACTTCCGCGATCAGCCTTTGCCGGCTCGAAGCGACAGCTTCGAAGCAGGGCATGCGAGGCGATCGAAGCCGCGATCGCCGGCGCAGAGCCCTTGTTGAAGGGCTGGCTATCCCAGGAAACGATCCAGGCTGCCGCCGCGGTACTCGCCCGGAAGGCTTAAACGATCGTTTGACGATCGTTTGCCGCCGCGGCGCATCGTGAACGCCGGCGCCGATCGGCCCTGACCCCGTCGACTTTGGCATTAGACTTAGCCGGGGTCGAATGCTATGGCCTGCGCCGCGGGCGAAAGGCCTCTCGCGTGTTCGATTTGGTCCGGCCAATGCGGCCACGACAGGGGGCGGCGGGTGTTGGAGTGGATATGGCGGTTCAAGATTCGAGGCGGCGCGTTGCGCTTCTGACCGGCGTTACCGGCCAGGACGGTGCGTATCTGGCGGAATATCTGCTTGGCCTCGGCTACACCGTGCACGGCATCAAGCGGCGATCGTCCTCGTTCAATACCGCGCGCATCGATCACCTCTACGAAGACCCGCACGCCGGCAATGTGCCGTTCCTGCTGCATTACGGCGACATGACGGATTCGACCAATCTGATCCGGCTGATGCAGCAGATAAGGCCGACCGAGATCTACAACCTCGCGGCACAAAGTCATGTCGGCGTCAGCTTCGAGAGCCCGGAATATACCGCGAATGCCGATGCGCTCGGCGTGCTGCGGCTACTCGAAGCGATCCGGATTCTCGGAATGGAGCAGCAGACGCGGTTCTATCAGG
>JBATYU010000788.1:0-7740 GCA_049674245.1 Bradyrhizobium sp.
GTCATGCCCCGGGCATAGTCGTCTGAAGGACGGCGTCGCTTCCGCTCGCCTATGCCCGGGCATCCACGAATTACTCTGAACAGCAAGCAAGGACGTGGATGGCCGGGACCCGGCTACGCCAACCGCCTTCGTCCGAAGGCGGACTTCGGCGGTCAAGAGGCTTCGCTGGGCTTTCAGTGCTAGTCCGCCGAAGCTTTAGCGAAGGCGGGCAAGCCCGGCCATGACGACGATGATTGCGTTTGAACACAAATGAAAACAAAAGTGCGAAGCCGCAGATGCCGTTGAAGCACTCGATCCCGGAGTTCCCTACGAAAGTAGGTGGGCACCATATGCCCGGATCCACGGACCCGGCCAGGGACAGTTCCCTAAAGGATCGATAAGGCCCCGGGGATATTGGCTCCTGACGCGCAACGCAGCTTCGCGACGCCAATGTAACCATGATGGAACCAAACCGCCAGCGTTAACGGCCGGTATTGGTTACCCAATCGCGACCCCGCCGATAGGGGTCAAGACCCATCCCCGTCATTGCGAGCGAAGCGAAGCAATCCATTCCTCAGTTCTGTTGCGCGGCGCCATGGATTGCTTCGCTGCTCGCAATGACGGATAGGGCTTGCAGAACACGCACTTGGCAGCAAGCAGTACCTCACCCAATCGCAACCCCGCCGCCGACGGTACGGTTTAAGACCTGCGTGGTCCGCTCGATCCGGTCCGCCGCGGCGTTGAGCGCATTGGCGACCGCTGCCTGCGTCGCCTTGGCGCGATCGAGCGCGGCGACGCGGACGTCGCGCAAACTTCCGAGTTCTTGCTCAAGCCCGTGGATGCGCTGATTGGCGTCGAGCAATTCATCGCACACGGTGAGCGCCGCCATCATGGTGAGCCGCGCATCGCCGATCTCGCCGAACTTGCCGCGCAGCGTTTCCACCCGCGATTCCAGGCTCTCCGCGAGCCTCAAAAGCCGCGCCTCCTGTCCTTCCTCGCAGGCCATCCGATATTGCCGGCCGTTGATGGTGACGTTGATGTGGTTCATGAATCCTCTGAGTCCTCGTCCTCTGTGTTCAGTGATTTCTCCAGGTCCAGTGGTTCCTCTCCAGTATCAAGCACCGCGCGGATGGTGCCGATCGCCGCATCGAGCCGTTCGGCGATCTCGCGATTGGCACGCTCCAGCCGCCGCGATTTCACCAGCGATCCGTCAAGCTCGTCGGCCAGGCGCGACCGGTCGGCGCCGAGCGCCTGAATCCTGCTCGCAAGCTCGTTCTCGTCACGGTCGGCCTCGCGCCGCCGCTCGACCGCACTTTCCAGCGCGTCAAGTGCGGCCGTCAGCCGTCGGGTCGCGACATCGATATCGGCGATAGATGGCTCCGCGTGGCCGGAATTGTTGGCAGAACGATCGCTCATGCAGCTAGCCGCAGGCCTTCCGTAAGCCTGCGGCCCGACAGGAATCTGCCGGTTCGGCAAGCGTTTAGAAGACGAAATTTACGTGGCAAGCGAGGCCAGCGCAACGCTGCTGCAAAGCTATGCACCACAAAGCAACTTTTGCTATCCACAGCGCGTTTCATTGCCTTGCACTTCCCTTGGACTTCGGGAACCTAGGTGGTATCCAGCCCCTGACTTCGCTTGACTTTCCTTGGCCGCAAGCCTCCTACCGCGGTCGTTCGCATATTCGGCGAACTGCCGCCAACCATCTCATTTCAGACGGATTTTCATCATGACGCAGGTCGATCATACCGGTATGGCCAATGCGATCCGCGGCCTTGCGATGGATGCCGTCGAAAAGGCGAAATCGGGCCATCCGGGCCTGCCGATGGGCGCCGCCGACATCGCCACCGTCTTGTTCACACGGTTTTTGAAGTACGACGCCCATGAGCCGAAATGGCCGGACCGCGACCGCTTCGTGCTGTCGGCCGGCCACGGCTCGATGCTGCTCTATGCGCTGCTCTATCTCACCGGCAATGCCGAGATGACGCTCGACCAGATCAAGCGCTTCCGCCAGGTCGATTCGCTGACCCCGGGCCATCCGGAAAATTTCCGCACCAACGGGATAGAGACCACGACCGGCCCGCTCGGCCAGGGCATCGCGACGTCGGTCGGGATGGCGCTGGCGGAGAAAATGCTCGCCGCCGAATTCGGCAAGAAGATCGTCAGCCACCACACCTACGTGCTCGCCTCCGACGGCGATCTGATGGAAGGCGTCTCGCAGGAAGCGATCGCGCTCGCCGGGCACTGGAAGCTCAACAAGCTGATCGTGCTCTATGACGACAACAGCATTTCGATCGACGGCCAGGACCAAAAGGCGATCGCGGCCGCGATCGCGCGCGCGCAAAAATCCAACAAGCCCTCCATGATCGCGTGCCGGACCACGATCGGCTATGGCGCGCCGACCAAAGCGGGGACCGCGAAGGCGCATGGCGAAGCGCTGGGCGCCGATGAGCTGAAGGGTGCCAAGGAAAAGCTCGGAATCTCGCTGGAGCCGTTTTCGGTGCCCGACGATGTCCTGAAGGCCTGGCGCGAAGCGGGCGCCCGGGGCGCTGCCGCGCGCAAGGAATGGGAAGCGCGTTTTGCCGAATTGGGTCCGCGCAAGCGCGCCGAGTTCGAACGCCGGCTGCGCCACGAGCGCCCGGCTTCGCTTGCGAAAGCGTTCCGGGATCACAAGAAGAAGCTTTTGGAAACCCCGCTCAACGTCGCCACCCGCAAATCCTCGGAAGCCGTCATCGAGGCGATCGCATTGGCGATGCCGATGGAATTTGTCGCGGGCTCCGCCGATCTCACCGGCTCCACCAACAACAAGGCAAAGTCGGCGACAGATTTTTCCGCCAAGACGCCGAAGGGCCGCTTCATTCATTACGGCGTCCGCGAGCACGGCATGGCGGCGGCCATGAACGGCATCTTCCTGCATGGCGGCTTCGCCCCGAACGGCGCGACCTTTCTGGTGTTCACCGACTATGCGCGGCCGGCGATGCGGCTTGCGGCGCTGATGGGCACCGGCGTCGTCTACGTCATGACCCACGATTCGATCGGGCTCGGCGAGGACGGGCCGACCCACCAGCCGGTCGAGCATCTCGCGGCCCTTCGCGCCATCCCGAACATGCGCGTGTTCCGCCCGGCTGACGCGGTCGAAGTGGCGGAGTGCTGGGAACTCGCGCTCAACCGCATCGACGGCCCGACCGTGCTGGTGCTGACCCGCCAGAACCTGCCGCAATTGCGCACCACCGCGCCGAACGAAAATCCCTGCAGCCATGGCGCCTATGAGCTGGTCGCAGCCCAAAGCGAGGCCAGGGTGTCGCTGTTTGCGTCCGGCTCCGAGGTCGAGATCGCGGTCGCAGCCCAGAAGCAACTCGCCGAGCGCGGCATCGCGTCGCGGGTGGTCTCGGTGCCCTCGCTCGAATTGCTGCTGGCGCAGCCGGCCGACCGGCAAAGGGCCGTCATCGGGAACGCGCCGGTCAAGGTCGCGATCGAGGCGGCGGTACGCTTCGGCTGGGATGCCGTCATCGGGCACGACGGCGCTTTCATCGGCATGCATGGTTTTGGCGAGAGCGGCCCAGCCAAGGACCTTTTCAAGCATTTTGGAATTACCGCGGAGGCCGTGGTTAACGCAGTTCTGAAGCGCGTCGGCTGACGGTTGAGATCGCCGGAAAAAAGGGCTAGCTAGAGGCTATCTAGTCCGTTCTCGTCCGGCCGAACCGGGCGATCCGCCGTCAGAATCTCCATGGGCAGCGCTGCGCCCGCGGGGATGACATCAGCTTTCATAGGAGAAACCAGCATGGCAGTCCGGGTCGCGATCAACGGGTTTGGCCGTATCGGCCGCAACGTGCTGCGGGCGATCGCCGAGTCCGGCCGCAAGGACATCGAGGTGGTCGGGATCAACGATCTCGGCCCGGTCGAGACCAACGCCCATCTGTTGCGGTATGATTCCGTGCACGGCCGTTTCCCCGGCATCGTGACGGTCGAGGGTGACCAGATCAACCTCGGCAACGGCAAGATCAGGGTTTCCGCCGAGCGCGATCCGACAAAACTGCCCTGGAAGGAACTCGGCGTCGACGTCGCGCTGGAATGCACCGGCATCTTCACCGCCAAGGACAAGGCCTCCGCGCATTTGACCGCCGGCGCCAAGCGCGTGCTGGTTTCGGCACCCGCCGATAACGCCGACGCCACCATCGTCTATGGCGTCAACCACGACACCCTGACCAAAGATCATCTGATCGTCTCCAACGGCTCCTGCACGACCAATTGTCTCGCGCCGGTGGCCAAGGTGTTGAACGACACCGTCGGCATCGAGACCGGCTTCATGACCACGATCCACGCCTATACCAGCGACCAGCCGACGCTCGACACGCTGCACAAGGATCTCTATCGCGCCCGGGCAGCTGCGATGTCGATGATCCCGACCTCCACCGGGGCTGCAAAGGCGATCGGCCTGGTGCTGCCGGAACTGAAGGGCAAGCTCGACGGCGTCGCGATCCGCGTGCCGACGCCGAATGTCTCGGTGATCGATCTCAAGATCGTCGCTTCCCGCAAGACCACCAAGGAAGAGATCAACGAGGCGATGAAGCGGGCCGCCGAGCAGCAGCTCAAGGGCATCCTCAGCTACACCACCGCGCCCAACGTCTCGATCGACTTCAACCACGACCCGCATTCGGCGACCTTCCACATGGAACAGACCAAGGTCGTGAACGGCACGCTGGTGCGGGTGATGGCGTGGTACGACAATGAATGGGGTTTCTCCAACCGCATGGCCGACACTGCGGTCGCGATGGGGAAGAAACTCTGAGTCTCGTGTCCCGGACGCGGTGCAGCGTTCTCCCGGCGATGCGAAGCATCGTCCGGTCACGCTGCTCCGCAGAGCCGGGACCAACAAACATGGGTCCCGGTTCTGCAGCGCATCGCTTCGCGCTGCGCAGCGTCCGGGACAAGAGCCCGAAATGATCAAAACATTCCGCGCCCTCGATGACGTCGACGTAAAGGGCAAGCGCGTGCTGCTGCGCGTCGACCTCAACGTGCCCATGGAAAATGGCCGCGTCACCGATGCTACCCGGCTCGAGCGCGTAGCACCCACGATCACCGAAATCTCCGGCAAGGGCGGCAAGGTCATTTTGCTCGCGCATTTCGGCCGGCCCAAGGGACGCGACCCCAAGGAGTCGCTCAAACCGGTCGCGGCTGCGCTCGCAACCGTGATCAACAGGCCGGTCGCGTTCGCCGATGACTGCGTCGGCGAGGTCGCGCAGAAAGCTATCGCCATGATGCGAGACGGCGATATCCTTTGCCTGGAAAATACCCGCTTCCACAAGGAAGAAGAAAAGAACGATGCGACCTTCGTCGCCGAGCTGGCAAAGCTCGGCGACATCTGGGTCAACGACGCCTTCTCGGCCGCGCACCGCGCGCACGCCTCGACCGAGGGCCTCGGCCACGTGCTGCCGGCCTATGCCGGGCGCACCATGCAGGCCGAACTCGACGCGCTCGGTAAGGCGCTGGAATCGCCAACCAAACCTGTTATTGCGATCATCGGCGGCGCCAAGGTTTCCACCAAGATCGATCTTCTGGAAAACCTCGTGACCAAGGTCGACGCGCTGGTGATCGGCGGCGGCATGGCCAATACGTTCCTGCACGCGCAAGGGGTCGGCATCGGCAAGTCGCTGGCGGAGAAGGACCTCGCGGCGACCGCGCTGCGGATTCTCGAGAAGGCCGGGGCCGCAAATTGCGCCATCATCCTGCCGGTCGACGCCGTGGTGGCGTTTCATTTCGCGGCCAATTCGCCGTCCCATGCCTATGGCCTCGACGCTATTCCCTCCGACGGCATGATCCTCGACGTCGGCCCGCAATCGACGGCGCGGATTCATGCCGCGATCGACGACGCCAAAACCCTGGTCTGGAACGGCCCGTTAGGGGCCTTCGAGATGACGCCGTTCGACCGCGGCACCGTGGTGGCGGCGAGGCACGCCGCCGAACGCACGCGAGCGAAAAAGCTGATTTCGGTCGCCGGCGGCGGGGATACGGTGGCGGCACTCAACCAGGCCGGCGTGGCCGGCGATTTCACCTATGTTTCGACCGCGGGCGGCGCGTTTCTTGAATGGATGGAAGGCAAACCCTTGCCCGGGGTCGAGGTGCTCAGGGGAAAGTGACGTAACTTGAAGCTTGGTCCCTCACGGGTTCTGTGAAATGTAATATTTGGTTCAACGGAATTAGGCCATGGCCGGCAGCACAAAGCGGGTCCAGAAGTACCGGAACAAGATGAAGGCGGCCGGCCTCAAGCCGGTGACGATTTGGGTTCCGGATGTAAATGCGCCGGGATATGCCGAGCAACTCGCGCGCGCCATTGAACTCATCAACAACAGCCCGGATGAGAAGCTCATCCTCGAGCAGTTGTCTGATACCGAGATTGAAGGCTGGAAATGAACGACCTGACTTGCACGAGAGTTGATCGGGCGTTCGCAGCCTTTTTGGGTTTCGTCTGAGAACCGGCTATTTTCAATTTTGAAACAGTGGCAGCCTGCTGTCACTATATAATGCGGAGAACAGGACAGATGGCTCGGATCACGTTGCGTCAATTGCTCGACCACGCGGCGGAACACGATTACGGCGTGCCGGCCTTCAACATCAACAACATGGAGCAGGCGCTCGCCATCATGGACGCCGCCTCCAGCCTGGATGCTCCCGTCATCATCCAGGCCTCGCGCGGCGCCCGCTCCTACGCCAATGACGTCATGCTCCGCCACATGATGGACGCGGTGACCGAGATCTATCCGCAGATTCCGGTCTGCGTGCATCTCGACCATGGCAACGAGCCCGCCACCTGCATGACCGCGATCCAGGCCGGCTTCACCTCGGTCATGATGGACGGCTCGCTGAAGGCGGACGGCAAATCGCCGGCCGACTGGAACTACAATGTCGGCGTCACCAAGACCGTGACCGACATGGCCCATCTCGGCGGGATCTCGGTCGAGGGCGAACTCGGCGTGCTGGGCTCGCTCGAGACCGGCATGGGCGACAAGGAAGACGGCCACGGTGCGGAAGGGAAACTCTCCCACGACCAATTGCTCACCAATCCCGACGAGGCCGTCAAGTTCGTCAAAGAGACAAAAGTCGACGCGCTGGCGATCGCGATGGGCACCTCGCACGGCGCCTACAAGTTCACCCGCAAGCCGGACGGCGACATCCTGGCGATGAACGTGATCGAGGAAATCCACCGCAAGCTGCCGAGCACGCATCTCGTCATGCACGGCTCGTCCTCGGTGCCGCAGGATTTGCAGGACATCATCAACGCCAATGGCGGCAAGATGAAGCCGACCTGGGGCGTGCCGGTTTCCGAGATCCAGCGCGGCATCAAGAACGGCGTCCGCAAGATCAACATCGACACCGACAACCGGATGGCGATGACCGGACAGATCCGCAAAGTGCTGAACGACAATCCGGAGGAATTCGATCCGCGCAAATATTTGAAGCCCGCGATGGAGGCGATGGCCAAGCTCTGCAAACAGCGGCTGGCCGAATTCAACACCGCGGGGCAAGCGAGCAAGATCAGACGCGTGCTGACGACGGCCGAAATGGCCAAACGCTACGGCAAGGGCGAGCTCGATCCGAAAGTCGCGTGATTTGCGCCACTCTTGCCGCGAGCTCCGATCACCCTCCCCTGGAGGGGGAGGGTCGGCTCATATTGAGCGCAGCGAAATATGAGACGGGGTGGGGTGATCTCTCCACTCGAGCACTGTTCGACGCGGAGGGACTGTCACCCCACCCCGGCGCGGAGTT
>JBATYU010000789.1:0-19970 GCA_049674245.1 Bradyrhizobium sp.
CGCACAACCAGGGGGCCGGCGGGCGCCGGCAAGCTGCGGCCGAACGCGGCGCCGGCGGCGTCGTCTTCGATGTTGCGCTTGCCATCGAGTGCGTCTTCGATCGAGCGATAGCCGGTGCAGCGGCACAGATTGCCCTTCAGCGAAGCGCCCAGATCCTGCCGTTGTGCCTGGTTGAGCGAGGCGCAGGTTAGGATCATGCCCGCGGTGCAGAATCCGCATTGAAAGGCCTGTGCGTCGAGGAACGCCTGCTGCATCGGGTGGGTGCCGCCGTCGCCCGCGAGGCCTTCGATGGTTGTCACCGCGTGGCCGTCGGCGCGAAAAGCCGGGATCAGGCAGCTGTGCACCGGCTCGCCATCGATCAGCGCGGTGCACGCGCCGCAGTCGCCGGCATCGCAACCCTTCTTGACGCCGAAATGGCCGAGGTCGCGCAGGAAGGTTCGCAGGCATTGTCCGGCCCGCGGAGTTTCCGAAAAAATCTTGCCGTTGATCTCGAAGCTCATGACTGCCTCGCGCTCGCGAGTTCGGCGCGAATCTCTTCGGCAAGCCGCAGCGTCATGTGCTTGCGCCACAAAGGCTTGCCGTGGACGTCGTCGTGATAGAGGCTGTCGGGGACGTGGTGCAGGATCGCTTCGCGCAGCTCGCCGCCGCCTGGAATTCTTGGAAATGACAATTTAACGGGCCGCACCGTCGAAGCCGTGACCGTCAGCGACAGGGCACCTTCGCTATCGATGCTGCCGATCAGAAGCGCCGCGGAGCGGCCGACCGGTGTCAGCGATATCTGGCGGAAGGCCGCGCGTCGTCGCAATGCCGCGAGCGGAATATCGACCTGACGCAGCAGATCGCCGGGCGCGAGTACGTTGCGCTGATCGCCGACGATGAAGTCGGCGACGCTGATCTGCTGCTCGGTAGCATCTGCCTTCCAGATCGTGCAGACGCCGTCGAGCGCCGATGTCAGCGAGATCATCGGTCCCGCCGGCAACGACATGCAGAGATTGCCGCCGACGGTCGCGGTCTTCCAGATCTTGAAGGAAGCCAGGAACGCCCGGCAGCATTGATTGATCAGGGGTGCTGCGAGCCAATCGGGCGGGCAGGCGAGCGCCTCGAGGTGCGCGATCGTGCAGGTCGCGGCAATGGAGAGCTTGGTGTCGCCAATCGTCAGCGCCGGCCATTTCAGATCGGTGAGGTCGATCAGCCGGGTCAGGTGAGCTTGCGGTTCCGAGAACAGCCAGGTCCCGCCCGCGAGCCAGGCATCGCCTGCCGTCCAAACGGGCAGTTGCGCCCGGGATCGGGGATGGGCGACCGAATTGATAGTGTTCAGATCCATGGATACGCCAGTACTTACAACAAGATGCATCTATTGTAAGAAGACTTGCAAGACCGACGCCAATTCGTCGGCCGAATGGGCTGGTCTTTGGATTGCAGGAAAGGCTGGCAAGGCGCCTTTCCTTCAAGGGAGATATCGCAGACCATGGATCAAGGGCAGGCGATCTGGATCAAGGATCCCCTCGGCATTTTTGCCGATGGCGCGGCACGCGGCGTCGTGGTCAGGAATGGCCAGATCGTCGAGCTGGTGCAGGCCGGCGGCAGGCCCGCGACAACCGGCGCCGTTGCGTTTGACGCCAGCCGGCACGTGGTGCTGCCCGGGCTGATCAATACCCATCATCATTTCTACCAGACGCTGACGCGGGCGCTGCCGGCGGCGATGGACCGCGAATTGTTCCCCTGGCTGCAGGCGCTTTATCCGGTATGGGCGCAGCTGACGCCGGAGGCGCTCCAACTCGGCGTCAGCGTGGCGATGGCGGAATTGCTGCTCTCCGGCTGCACCACCACGACCGATCATCACTATGTTTTCCCGGCAGGGCTTGAGGATGCCGTCGATATCGAGGTCGAGGTTGCCAAGCGTCTCGGCATGCGGGTGCTGTTGACGCGTGGCTCGATGAACCGCTCGCAGCGGGACGGCGGTTTGCCGCCGGATACCGTCGTGCAGGATGAGGACACGATCCTGGCCGACAGCGAGCGCGTGGTCGCCAAATATCACCAGCGCGGCGAGGACGCCATGGTGCAGATTGCGCTCGCGCCTTGTTCGCCGTTTTCGGTGACGACGTCGCTGATGCGTGCCACGGCGGCGCTCGCGGACAAGCTCGACGTCCGCCTGCATACCCATCTGGCGGAAACCGAGGACGAGAACAAATTCTGCGAACGGGCGCACGGTTGCCGGCCGCTCGATTATCTCGAGCAGTGCGGCTGGCTCAATGCGCGGACCTGGCTTGCCCACGGGATTTTCTTTGATGCCGCGGAGATGAAGCGATTGGGCAAGGCCGGGACGACCATCAGCCATTGTGCGTGCAGCAATCAGATATTGGCATCCGGCTGCTGTCCGGTCTGCGACATGGAAGAGGCGGGGGTGGGAGTAGGGCTCGGCGTCGACGGCTCGGCCTCGAATGATGCATCCAATCTGATGCAGGAAGCGCGCGCCGCATTCCTGCTGCAGCGCGCGCGCTACGGCGTTGCCAAGGTGAGCCACAAGGACGCGCTGCGATGGGCGACCAAGGGATCGGCGGCCTGCGTCGGCCGTCCCGAACTTGGCGAAATCGCGCTCGGCAAAGCGGCCGATCTCGCATTGTTCAAGCTCGACGAATTGCGCTTCTCCGGACACGGCGACCCGTTGGCGGCACTGGTGCTGTGCGGCGCGCATCGCGCCGACCGCGTCATGGTGGCCGGCAAATGGGTGGTGAGCGATGGCGCGATCGAAGGCCTCGATGTCGCCGACCTGATCCGGCGCCACAGCGCCGCCGCGCGCGCGATGCAGGCGGGGTGAAGGGTCTGATCGTCCGGGCGAAAAAAGGTCCGGGCGTTGCCGCCCGGACCCGGTCGTCTCGGGAGTACCCGGCGTTAGTTGCCGCCGGGGACCTTGTCGTCGACGCCTTTGACGTAGAACTTCATGCCGAGCACCTGGCCGTCGTCGAGATGGTCGCCGCCCTTGCACTCGACTGTCTTGCCATCCTGATCCACCACCGGGCATTTGAACGGGTACAACTTGCCGGCGATGATGGCGGCCTCGGTGTCCTCGGCGAGCTTCTTCACGTCGTCAGGCATGTTGGTGTAGGGCGCCATCACCACCATCTTCGATTTCAGCCCACCCCAGCTGTCTTCTTCCTTCCAGGTGCCGTCGAGTTCGGCCTTGACGCGCGCGAGGTAGTAGGGCGCCCAATTGTCCATGATGGAAGTGAGCTGCGTCTTTGGACCGAACTTGATCATCTCCGAATCCTGCCCAAACGCGAGCTTGCCGCGTTCGGCCGCAACCTGCATCGCCGCGGGTGAGTCGGTGTGCTGCATGATGATGTCAGCGCCCTGATCGAGCAGCGCCTTGGCGGCATCCGCTTCCTTGCCGGGGTCGAACCACGTGTTCACCCAGATGATCTTGACCTTGATATTGGGATTGACTGTCTGCGCGCCGAGCATCGTGGCGTTGATGCCCATGATGACTTCAGGAATCGGGAACGAGACGATGTAGCCGAGTACGCCTGCTTTCGACATTTTGCCGGCGATAACACCCTGGATGTAGCGTCCTTCGTAGAACCGGCCGTTGTAGATGGACATGTTCTTGTCCTTCTTGTAGCCGGTGGCGTGCTCGAAATGGACGTTGGGATATTTCTTGGCGACCTTCAGCGTCGGATCCATGTAGCCAAAGGAGGTCGTGAAGATCAGCTTGTTGCCGGCGCGCGCCAGCTGCTCGATCGATCGCTCCGCGTCGGGGCCCTCGCTGACGTTCTCGAGATAGGTGGTCTCGATCTTGTCGCCGAATTCCTTGACCAGGGCCTGGCGCGCGAGTTCATGCTGGTAGGTCCAGCCGAGGTCGCCGACCGGGCCGAGATAAATAAATCCGACCTTGAGCTTGTCGGCGGCGGATGCACTGAGCAGACCTGCTCCGGCGGCAAGCATCACTGCGGTTGCCGCAATGAGAATCTTTCGCATGGGTTTCTCCTGATACTGACGGGTGGACTGTTGCTCCCGAAGTGCGGCGCCCCGCCGCGCGCGCTTACGGGTATTTCATCGATCCGGCACGAACACGGTTCCGAGCGCGGCGGGCGCGGTCGAGCCGCCGGTTCTCGCACGCGAGATCAGGACCAGAACAATAACCGTTGCGAGATAGGGCAGCGCCGACATGAACTGCGATGGAATTCCGACGCCGGCGCCTTGCGCATGCAATTGCAGAATGGTTACGGCGCCGAACAGATACGCGCCAATCACCAGGCGCCCCGGTAGCCATGAGGCAAACACGACAAGCGCCAGCGCGATCCATCCACGGCCCGCCGTCATGCCCGGAATGAAAAACGGCGTGTAGGCAAGCGGCAGATAGGCGCCGGCCAGCCCGGCACATGCGCCGCCGAACATTACGGCAAGCGTTCGGATCCGCAGCACGGGATAGCCGAGCGCATGCGCCGAAACGTGATTGTCGCCGCAGGCGCGCAATACCAGTCCTGGTCGCGTCCGGTACAGGAACCACCAGACGGCGGCGACCAACGCCAGCGAGAGGTAGATGAAGGCGTCCTCGCCGAACAAAATGCGCCCAATCAGCGGAACCTCGGTAAGGCCCGGAATGTGAAGATGCGGGGCCGGCGCGATCCTCTCGCCGACGAAACCGGCACCGATCAAGCCGGACAGTCCGATGCCGAGGATCGTGAGCGCGAGACCGGTGGCAACCTGGTTGACCGCAAGGCCCAGCGTCATCATCGCGAAGATCAGGGACAACAGCGTGCCGGCGACGATGCCGCAGAGCGCACCGATGATGGTCGATCCGGAAAGCCAGGCGCCGCCGAACCCGCAAGCCGCGCCGACGATCATCATGCCCTCAACGCCGAGATTGAGAACGCCGGCGCGTTCGGTCACCAGCTCACCAGTGGCTGCGAGCAATAGCGGCGTCGACGCCGCCAGCACCGAAAGGATAATCGCCTCAACCAGTTCCACTGGACACCCGCCGTGAGGGGAAAATGAGCCGGAAGCGATAGAGAATGAGGCTGTCGCAGGCGAGCACGTAGAACAGCAGGATGCCCTGAAACACCTTGGTGACGTCCAACGGGATCTTCATTGCAATCTGGGCCTGCTCGCCGCCGATGAAGGTAAGTGCGAGGAAAAGGCCTGCAATTAATATTCCAATTGAATTCAGCCGCCCCAGAAACGCGACGATGATCGCGGTAAAGCCGTAGCCAGGCGAAATGCCAGGCTGCAGGTGCCCGACGGGTCCTGCGACTTCGATGATTCCGGCGAGGCCAGCGAGCGCACCCGAGACGGCGAATGTCAGGAGGATCAACTGGTTGGCGTTGAATCCGCCGAACCGTGCAGCGCGCGGCGCGGCGCCGACCACACGAATCTCAAAGCCCTTGATGGTGCGCCCCAACAGCACGGCCGCGGCAGCCACGACCAAGAGCGTGATGAGCACGCCGAGATGCAGACGGCCGCCCTCGATCAGGATGGGTACGGTGGCGACCGGATCGAACTCGGCGGTGGTCGGAAAGTTGAAACCGCCCGGGTCGCGCCAAGGTCCGCGGACGAGATAATCGAGCAGGAGGTCGGCGACATAGACCAGCATCAGGCTGGTGAGAATTTCGCTGGCGCCAAACCGGACCTTGCATATCGCCGGTATCAGGGCGTAGAGCGCGCCTGCCGCCGCACCGGCGAGCAGCATCGCGGGCAGCACCCAATGCCCGGCGTCGGTGCCTTGCGTCTTCACGGCGATCCAGCTACCCGCGACGGCACCGATCAAGAACTGTCCCTCGGCCCCGATATTCCAGGCGTTGGCGAGATAGCAGAGTGACAGGCCGATGGCGATCATCACCAGCGGGCTCGCCTTCACGGCGATTTCCTGCAGCGAATAAGCATCAGTCAGGGGATCGATGAAATAGACGATCAGCGCCGAAATCGGATTCTTGCCAAGGATGGCAAACAGGATGCTCATGGTCACGATCGTCAAGGCGATCGCGATCAGCGGCGAAACCAGCGCGATCGTGTTCGATCGCTCGGCGCGCTTTTCAAGCACTAGCTGCATGCGCCGCTTCCTTCTGCTCGAGACTGCTGCCGCCCATCAACAGGCCAAGCTTTTCGCGGCTGGCCTCAGCGATCTTAAGCGGCTGCGAAAGACGGCCATGAAACATCACCGCAATCCGGTCGGCGATGTCGGCGAGCTCGTCGAGGTCCTGACTGGTGACGAGCACGGCAGCGCCGGCGGCCGCGAGATCGAGCAACGCCTGCCTGATGACGGCGGCCGCGCCGGCGTCGACGCCCCAGGTCGGCTGGCTGACGACGAGCACCGCTGGATTTCGAAGGATCTCGCGACCGACGACGAACTTCTGCAAATTGCCACCGGACAGGCTCGCGGCCTCGGGATCGCGTTTGGCCTTGCGCACATCGAAGCTCTCGGTGGCGCGATCGACCGTTCTTAGCGTGGCCGCGGTGTTGACGAAGCCATGCCGCACCATGCCGCCGGCGGCATGGCCGGTCAAAAGCGCATTCTCGGAAAGCCTCATGCGCGGCGCGGTGCCGTGGCCGAGCCGCTCTTCCGGCACGAAGGCCGCACCCAGCTTGCGGCGCTGCGTGATCGAAAGATGGCCGGCGGCGATGCCCTCGATCACCACCGTGCCCGGATCCTGGGATAGCCGCTCGCCGGAGAGCGCGGCAAACAGCTCGTCCTGTCCATTGCCGGCGACACCGGCGATGCCCAGGATTTCACCACCCTTCAATTCAAGCGAGATATGCGCGAGCCTCACGCCATGGGGAATGTCGGGCTCCAGGCTGAGATCATTCACGACCAGCCGCGGGACTGTGGTTTTCCGCTCCGTCGCGGCTTTGACTTCCCTGATCTCGGTGCCGACCATCATGCGTGCCAGCGAAGCCGCGGTCTCAAGCTTCGGGTTGCAGGTCGATACCTTCTTGCCGCCGCGCAGGATCGTGGCGGTGTCGCAAAGCCGCTTCACCTCTTCCAGTTTGTGGCTGATGTAGAGGATCGCGCGGCCCTCTGTCTTGAGGCGATCCAGCACGATGAAGAGCTGATCGGCTTCCTGCGGGGTCAATACCGCGGTCGGTTCGTCAAGGATCAGGAATTTGGGATCCTGCATCAGCGCGCGAACGATTTCGATGCGCTGACGCTCGCCGACCGACAATTGCCAGACCTCGCGCTTTGGGTCGAGCGGAAGTCCATAAACCTTGGAGACTTGCTCGAGGCGCGCGGATATGTCCTTGAACGCTTCCTTGCCGTCGAGACCAAGCGCGACGTTCTCCGCGACGGTGAGATTGTCGAACAGCGAGAAATGCTGGAACACCATGCCGATGCCGCGGCTGCGTGCTTCCGACGGTCCGGACAGCACCATCCTCTCGCCTTGCCAGAACATCTCGCCTTCGCTCGGCTGGACGAGGCCATAGATGGTTTTGACCAGCGTCGATTTTCCGGCGCCGTTCTCGCCGAGAAGGGCGTGGATCTGCTGCGGCCAGATCTCGATATCGATGGAATCATTGGCTACGAAATCGCCATAGCGCTTGGTCAGGCCGACCGTTCGAAGTAACGGTGTTTCGCCGGAAGGCAGAGCGCTAGGCGTCGAACTTTGCATTCGCTGTCACGCGTGCGATTGATGAGATGCCTCAATACTGGGCTAGTTTGGACTTCGGCGTAAGTAGTCAAAAAGCGCCAGGCTTTGCTCAACTCTTCGGCAGGCCGGCACCGCGTCATTCGGTTCAGCGCCTCCGGCAAGCTTGACGAAGGAAAGGACCAAGACCGCCCTCAACCCGGCGGAGCAGGCACCGCTGTTGCAAAATTGCGACGATTCATACAATTCGGAACCAGGCTGGCCTCTACCTGACGCGAAGTTGGGCAAGGTCGCTCCGGCGCGCAAGGATGCCGTGGACGCCGCGGCCTTTGAGCCTTGGTCTGTGTCCGATCGTTGCAGAAAGCCAATGAAAATCGGGACAACGCGCACCGCCCACGGCGCCGCGGCGCCTCTGTCGAGCAATGCAGCAGTTACCTCCTTCTAGCGTAACTCGCTGATATGGCGACCTTCTTGATGAAACTTGCGGCATGCCATGGGGAAAGTTGAGGCTTCTCACCCAACACGTACGGCGCAACTGTCACATCCAAGGATGTGATCTGTCGCTCGTAAACTTGGGGGTATTCAGGATGTCTTCTCGTGCTTCACTATTCGCAGCCGCTGCGGTGGCGCTTGCCGCGCTCGCGTCAACCGGCATGGCCAGAGCCGCAGATCTGCCGGTCAAGGCGAAGGCCAAGCCGATTGCCGACCTCCCGTTCTTCCTGGTGATCGATGACCGGGTCACCTACTCCTGGATGCCCAAGGGCACCGATCCGGGCGCCTTCAGCGTCCAGCCGAACGGCTCGATCAACGGCAAGACTGCCAAGTCGGTTTACTCGTTCACGCATTTCGACGCCTGGGCCTACGGCACCAACTTCTTCACCATCTCGATGTTCAAGTCGGATCACAACGATCCGGCCTCGCCTTGCTCGAATGCCGGCGTTCTCATCACCGGGGCTCCTGCGAACTGCGCCGGCGCCACGGAAATCTATGGCCTGCTCCGCTCTACCTTCGGCTGGAACGAAATCTTCAACACCCACATGTTCACGGTGGGGCCGTTGCATAACATTTCGTTCGAGATCGGCGCCGACGCCAACTCGGAAAATACCTTCCTGGCTCCGGCCAAGCGCGACTTCGTCGCCGGTCTGCAGTTCCAGTTCGATCTTCCCTACAAGGGCTACTTCAACGTAGCGCCCTTGGCCTATAAGGAAATCAACCACAACGGGTTCGACCAGTGCGGAGTGTTTGGTCCCGGCGTTCCCGGCGTGACTTGTATCGCCGACGGCAATACCGATTTCAAAACCACATGGGCCGTCGAGACCAACTACTACATGGATCTTGGCTTCCTGCCCGAGAACATGCAGTTCTTCTCAATCAGCGGTCGCCTTGCTTGGTACGGCCCAAAAGGCAATCAGAACGAACCACTTGGGGTCCTCGGTGGCGGAACCGCAACCAAGACCGAGTTCAACTCTGAACCGATTCGTCTGACATTCGATGCCAGCAAGGCCTTCGCGGGTCCGAAGTACTCGCACTTCGTTGATGTCTGGGTTGCCTATCGCTACTGGCAGAACAAGTTTGGTCTTGACCACAACAATGCTCCGGGTGTCTGCACGCTAGCGGGCCCCGGTACGCCGAGCACCAACAGCTGCACCGAGTCCACCGTCTACACCGGCATCACGTTGAAGTTCTAACCACCTGACTGTCTCCCAGGTGAAAGCGAGATGGCGCCGCGATGAACCCCGCGGCGCCATCAATTTTTTTGGGCTCGGGTAAGGTTTATTTCTTCCAGACGCCGGCGTGCAAAGCTTCCGCCTCGTCTTCGAGCAATGGTCCTTTGACCACGGTGGCCCGCTGGCCGCTCTTGAACACCTCGCGGCAGGGCAGGTCGAGGGTCGGGTTCTCCGGGTGATTGCCGGTGACGGCGCGCAACCGATGCTCGCTCAGGCCGTAGACCAGGCGGCCGATCCCCGCCCAGTAGATCGCGCCCGCGCACATCGCGCAGGGTTCGGCGGACGAATAGAGTGTGGCACTCTTGAGAACATCCGCGCGCAGTGTCGTGCAGGCTTGGCTCGCCAGTAGCCGCTCGGCGTGGGCGGTGCCGTCATGCATCGGCAAGTAGCCGTTCTCGGCCTCGATCAGCACGGTGCGGTCCCTGCCCACAAGAATGGCGCCGAAGGGGTGATTGCCGCGGCTTAACGCGCGGCGGGCAACCTCGAACGAGCGGCGCAGGAAATACTCGTCGAGTTCGCACGGAGCTAGATTGGTGATGTCGCCCATCAACGGCCCGCCCTATGCCGCCCGATTTTCGTATGCTTCATCGCAAACTTCCGCGCCAAAGCTTTGTAAGATAATCAACCTGAGGTACGAAAGATATGCGTCAAGCCAGTGCCGACTGCCGTCGGCCATTATTGGAACCATGATATCATGGAAGCAGGAAGCGCCGGGCCTGAAAACGCATCGCTCGGCGGTGAGATCGTCGGCCGGATCAATCAACTCGCGGCGATCTCCGAGACGTCGCAGCATCTGACGCGGATTTTCCTCACCAGGGAACATCGCGCCGCCGCCGAACTGATCCTCACCTGGATGCGATCGGCCGGAATGGCCGCGCATCTCGATGCGATCGGTAACGTCTGTGGGCGCTACGAAGGCGATCGGCCCAACCTGCTATGCCTGATGCTGGGCTCGCATTACGATACGGTGCGCGATGCCGGCAAATGGGACGGCCCGCTCGGGCTGATCACGGCGATTTCCTGCGTCGGCGATCTCGCGAGAAGAGGACGGCGGTTGCCGTTCGCCATTGAGGTGACCGGCTTTGCCGACGAGGAAGGCGTTCGGTTCGCTTCCACGCTGCTCGGCAGCCGCGCGGTCGCCGGCACTTTCGAGGAGAGTTTACTCGGGACAAAAGACCGCGCCGGAATCCCGATGCGCGAAGCGCTCATCGAATTCGGTCTGGACCCCGACCATATCGGCGCGGCCGCGCGCACGCGACGCGAGCTGCTCGCCTATGTCGAACTGCACATCGAACAGGGACCGGTGCTGGAAGCCCAAAACCTGCCGGTCGGCGTCGTGACCGCGATCGCAGGCGCGACGCGTCTTGCGGCGAGACTGACGGGCATGGCCGGCCACGCCGGTACCGTGCCGATGCGGTTGCGGCAAGATGCGCTGGCGGGCGCCGCCGAATGCATCGGTGCGATCGAGGAATTTTGCCGGACCGACGAAAGCGGTCTCGTCGGGACGGTCGGCTATATCCACGCCATGCCCGGCGCGGCCAATGTCATTCCGGGACAGGTGTCGTTCACGATCGATATCCGCGCGCCGACCGACGCGCACCGCAAGCGCGCTGTGGCCGGCATCGTCCGGCAGATCGAAAACATAGCAAAGCGCCGCGAGCTGTCGCTGCAGCTCGACGTTACCCATGAGAACCGCACCGTGCCCTGCGCGCCATGGCTGAAGCAACAGGTGGCGGAAGCCATCGCGGCTGAGGGTTTTCGCGCCTTCGAACTGCCGAGCGGGGCAGGGCATGATGGCATGGCGATGATCGACATCGCCGATGTCGGCATGATCTTCGTGCGATGCCGAGGTGGTATCAGCCACCATCCCGACGAGCATGTCGAGCTCGCGGACGTCGACGCCGGCGCGCGCGTGCTGCTGCGGCTGATCGAGAATTTTCGTCCGCGGGATGAGGCCCAATCGAATTCAGGTGGATGCTAGTTCGGGGAGACCATCGGATGTCGCCAGGACCGGAAAAGACGTTGCTGTTCGACATCGACGGCACGCTGGCGGACACTGACGCGCTGCATTTGGAAGCGTTCAATCTGGTGTTAGGCCCTCATGGCCATGTCTTTGATCACGGGCGCTTTACGAGGGAGCTTCAGGGTTTTTCCGCCGCTTCCATCTGCGAGAGATTTTTGGCGAATGAACTGCCAAATCGTCAAATGGCTATCATGGAAGAGAAGGAAGCAGCCTTCCGTAACCTCGTTTCCGGACAGATCAAGCCGACTCCTGGACTAGTGAAACTTCTAGCCCTCGCAGATGAGGCAAATGTTCCGATGGTCGCGGTTACCAATGCTCCGCGTTTGAATGCCGAAATGCTGCTCTCCGGACTTGGCATCATGCACCGGTTCAAGGCCGTCGTGATCGGCGAAGAGCTTCCGCACGGCAAGCCGCATCCGCTGCCGTAGCTGGAAGGGTTGCGTGCGGTGAACGCCGCCGCCAATTTGTCCCTGGCGTTCGAAGATTCTCGCTCCGGCATTAAGTCTGCGTCTGCTGCCGGCATTGCGACTGTCGGAATACGGACGAGCCTTAGCCATGCCGATATGGTCGAAGCGGGTGCACTCTTGACGGCCAAGACCTTTGACGATCCCGAATTGATCAAATTGGTCGCGGCGACGATGAATTGGTGACGCGCATCTTTGCAGCCTCCGCCTTCACGCCCTAGCCCGCCGTCACATCGACCAGTTCGGCGCCGTCGAGCACCTGCCGCGCCTTGGCACGGTCGAGATCGCCTTCCCAGGCGGCGACCACGACGGTGGCGACGCAATTGCCGATCAGATTGCCGAGCGCGCGCGCCATGCCGATGAACCAGTCGACCGAGAGCACCAGCACGAGGCCAATCGCCGGAATGCTCGGCACCGCGTTCAGCGTCGCGGCCAGGATCACGATGGCCGAGCCGGGAACGCCGTGCGCGCCTTTGGAGGTGATTAACGATACTCCCAACACCAGCAGCAGATCGCCGAACGACAGCGGCGTGTTGGTCGCCTGCGCGATGAACACCACGGCGAGCGTCAGATAGATCGAGAACGCATCGAGGTTGAAGGAATAGCCGGTGGGGATGACCAGTCCGACCACGGAATCCTTGACCCCGAGCCGCTCGAGCTTGCGCATGATCTGCGGAAGCACCGCGTCGGAGGAGGCGGTGGCCAGCACGATCGTCAGCTCCTCGCGCAGATAGCCTAAGAATTTGAGGATATTCAGCCCGGCCAGCGCCATGACGCTGCCGAGCACGCCGAGAACGAAGATCGCGACCGAGACGTAGAACAGTGCGACCAGCGAGATCAGTTGCTTGAGCGAGCCGACGCCATATTTTCCGACGGTATAGGCGACCGCGCCGAGCACGCCGAGCGGCGCGACGCGAACGATCAGTCCCATCGCGCGGAACAGCACCGTCGACACCGCGTCGATCAGCGAGCCGATGCGCTCCCCTTTTTCGCCGCCGACCAGCGCAAGGCTGACGCCGAAGAGGATGGCGAAGAACAAGACTTGCAGCACGTCGTTGCGCGCCAGCGCGTCGAAGGAGGTCGTCGGGATGATGTTCATCAGGAAGCTGCCGATGCCCTCGCCCTTCAGCTTTTGCGCGTTGCCGGCATAGTTGCCGAGCGCCTTCGCATCGAGCGTCGATGGATCGATGTTCATGCCATGGCCCGGGCCGAACAAATAAGCCAGCAACAGGCCGACGACGAGGGCGACCGTTGTCATCACCTCGAAATAGACCAGCGCCTTGACGCCGACCCGCCCGACCTTTTTGAGGTCGCCGGCGCCCGCGATGCCGTGCACGACCACGCAGAACACGATGGGTGCCACGATCATCGAAATCAGCTTCAAGAACGCGTCGCTGAAAATCTTCAAGCCGACGGCAAAATCGGGCGCGGCCATGCCGAGCACGATCCCGAGCAATAGCGCCGCGAGGACCTGGACGAACAGCGAGGTGTAGACCGGCTTTCGCGCAACTGGCACAGTGGTCGTTATGGTCGCCATCGAACGCTCCTCCGCGGGTTCAGGACTTCTCGGGCCAAAAAGAGCAACAAGCGTGCCAACGATCGCTCCGCAGGCTATAAGGCGGCAGGGTTATCGTTGCAGAGAAGTGCTGAAATACAAGGTGTCTTGCGACGTTCTTGGCACACGGTTTGCTTGATATTGACGGGCGTCGGCAGCGCCGCAGCTTTGACGCGTCGCAAAAAAGACGTCCATTACGGGCTGTATGAGAGGCCTCCGACGTCACCTCTACAAAATCTTCAAGAACAGGAGTTGCTTAAATGCCGACAAATCTTACGCGCCGCCAAGCTCTCGCACTTCCCGCCGGGATCGCTTTGGGCAGCCTCGTTGGCCGCCCCGCGATGGCAGCGGAACCTGTCAAGATCGGACTGGTCGCAGCACTTTCTGGACAGTCCGCAAAGTCGGGCGAGGGGATCACCCGCGGGCTTGCCATCGCGATTGACGAGATCAACGCGCGCGGCGGCGTGTTGGGCGGACGCATGCTTGAGCTTGTCCGCCGCGACGACGAATCGAATCCGGCCAAGGGACAGACGGCCGCGCGGGAGCTGATCGACAAGGAGGGCGCTGCCATCCTGTTTGGCGGCATCGACAGTCCTGTCTCGCTGGCGATCGTGCCGCTGGTGAACGCCGCGCACGTGCCGTTCATGGGAGTGTGGGCCGCAGCGACCAATATCACGCGCAACAGCGCCAACCCAAACTACGTGTTTCGCGTCTCGGCGGTCGACGCTTTGGTCGACCGCGCGCTGATCAAACATGCGATGGCGACCTTCGGCGCAAAAACGCCAGGGCTGATACTGGTCAACAACGGCTGGGGCGAATCCAACTTCGCTGGGCTAACGGCGGCTGCCGCGGCGGCGGGCATCAAGCTCGCGGGCTCGGAAAAATTCGACGACAAGGATGTCGACATGACGCCGCAACTGCAACGGCTGCGCGACGCCGGGGCGGACAGTTTGATCCTGGTCGGCAATGCGGCGCCGGGTGCGCAAGTCGTGAAATCGCTGCAGCGGTCCGCCTGGACCGTGCCGGTGGTCTCGCACTGGGGCATTTCAGGGGGACGCTTCCCGGAGCTCGCGGGATCCTGGGCGGGCAAGGTGCACTTCGTCCAGACTTACAGTTTCTTCGGATCGCAGAACGACGTCGGCAAGCGCGTGCTCGCGGCCTTGATGGCGAAATATCCTGACATCAAAGGTCCCGGTGACGTCACCCCGCCGGTCGGTGTCGCCAACGCCTATGACGCGATGCAGTTGACTGCGCTCGCACTCGCCAAGGCCGGTTCGACCGAAGGCGAAAAGTTGCGCGAGGGCTTTCTGGCCATCGACGGCTATCAAGGCTTGATCAAGAACTACACAAAACCCTTCACGGACGAGAACCACGACGCCTTGAACGAAAACGATTACGTCATGGTCCGCTACAATGGAGATCAGATCGAGCCCATTACCGGCTGAGCCATGCTGGCGACCGCACTTGTCTCTGGGCTAGGTCTCGGCAGCATCTACGGCCTGATCGCGCTTGGCTTCACCTTGACGTTTGCCGTTTCCGGCACGGTGAATTTTGCGCAAGGCTCATCGGTGATGCTGGGGGCGGTGATTTGCCACGCTCTGGCAGTCGGAATGCGTTGGCCGCTGATCGCCGCGGCGCCTGCGGCACTCGCGGCCTGCGCGATCTGGGGCCTCATTGTCGAGCGCATCGCAGTACGGCCCTTCGTCGCACGCGGCACGAATTCCTGGCTGATGGCGACGGTGGCGCTCGGGATCTTGCTCGACAATTTGGTGATGGTGCTGTTCGGCAAGGAACCGCGCGCGCTTCCGTCCGTCCTGGCGGACGAGCCCTGGGTCGTCGGCAAGATCGGGATTTTCCCGTTGCAGGTGTTGATCCCGGCGGTCGGATTGGGATTGGCCTTGCTGGTCCACCTCGGCATGCACCGGACCGAGCTTGGGCTGAAATTGCGCGCGACCGTCGATCATCCGGACACCGCGCGGTTGATGAGCATCGACGTCACCATGCTCATCGCGGTTACTTACGCGGCCGCCGCCTTTCTTGCAGGGATCGGCGGCATATTGATCGCGCCGCTCTATAACGTCGCCTATGACATGGGGACGTTGTTCGGCATCAAGGCATTCGCCGTCGCGATCCTGGGCGGCCTCACCAATCCCTGGGGCGTCGTGATGGCGGGACTGGCCTACGGCCTGGTGGAAGCCTGCGCCACGACCTGGCTTGGGTCGAGCAGCACCCAGATCGTCACGTTCACCGCCGTGATCGCCGCGCTGGCGCTGGCGCCGTCCGGATTGTTCGGTGGCCGGACCAAGGTGCGCGTATGAAAGCCATCGGCGTTGTCGCGGCGCTGGCGCTTATGATCGGCGCGGCCGCAACCTGTCTGCTCGCGCCCGGATACTACGCATACCTCTTGGGAACGCTGGCGACGACGGCGCTAGTTGGTGTCGGGCTGAATGTGCTGCTTGGGCTCGCCGGTGAAGTATCGCTCGGCCAGGGAGGGTTTTTGGCGCTCGGTGCCTACGGCGTGGGGATCCTCACGACCAAGGCCGGTTTGGGGTTTTGGGAAGCGTTGCCGCTTGCGGTAGCGATGGTCGTCGTGATCGCGGCGCTTCTGTCGATCCCCGCGCTTCGCGTCACCGGCCCCTATCTTGCAATGGTCACGATCGCTTTCGGCTTCATCGTCGAGTCTGTCTCGATTGAGTGGCGCGATCTGACCGGCGGTTCAAGCGGTCTCACCGGGATTCCGGCACCGTTCAATACCGGCGGCACGGCGTTGCTGGCCTGCGGTTTCTGTGGGCTTGCGCTCGCCGCCTTTTACTATTTCGCACGAAGTCCGCTTGGGCTTGCCATGCAGGCAACTGCATCGGCGCCGGCGGCTGCGCGCAGCATAGGGATCGGCCCGCTGCCGGTGCGCACGGTGGCCTTTGTTTTGGCCGCCTCGACGGCTGGTCTCGCCGGCGGATTGCAGGCGGCGCTGACCGGCTTCATTGCGCCGAGCTCGTTTCCGTTCTCGCAGTCGATCTTGTTTCTCCTGGCGGTGGTTCTCGGCGGCGCCGGCCGCACGTTGGGTCCGCTGGTTGGGTCGGCAATCGTGGTGCTGCTGCCGGAGCTATTGGCCGGGCTCGCAGAATACCGCCTGCTGTTTTTCGGAGCCGGTCTGTTGATCGTACTTTGGGTTGCCCCGGGCGGGATCGCCGGCGCGTTCGCCCGATTTGTGATGCCGGGCCAGTCCGCGTCCAACCCTGCGTCGAATATCGACCTCGCGCTCGCCCACATCACGCGCTCTGGCGGCAATCTGGTAGCCGCGGGCGTCCGCGTCGCCTTTGGTGGAGTGGTAGCTGTCGCGGGCGTCGATCTGGAAGCGCCGTCCGGCCGCGTGACCAGCGTGATCGGCCCTAACGGCGCCGGCAAGACCACGCTGCTCAACCTTGTTAGCGGCTTTCAGCCTCCGAACGCCGGCACCGTCAACGTCGGAGGCCGCGACATTACCGGCAAGCCCGCTTATGAAGCCGCGCGCAGCGGACTGGCCCGCACCTTTCAGACCGCGCAACCCTTCGCCAACCTGAGCGTGCTGGACAACGTCCGCCTCGGCTTGCTCCGAGGGGCGTGGCGGGGCGAAGCCTCGGTGGAGCGCGCGCGCGCGCTGCTTGCCTTGGTCGGCTACTTTGGTCCGGACGACCGGCTCGCGGCCACCCTGTCGCATGTGGATCGGCGTTTAGTCGAGATTGCTCGCGCGCTCGGCACAGCGCCCGCTGTACTACTGCTCGATGAGCCGGCGGCAGGCCTCGACGACACGGATACAGTCAAGCTAGCCGCCTTGCTTCGACGCCTGGCGCACGCCGGCCTCGCAATTGTGCTGGTCGAGCATGACATGACGCTCGTGATGGCGATCTCCGACGAGATCGTGGTGCTCGATGCCGGCCGCCGCATTGCCACTGGCGCGCCGGCGGTCGTGCGGGCCGATCCCGCTGTCAAGGCGGCCTATCTCGGCGGCGCGGCGTCAGCTCGACCCGTCACGCCGCGAAAAGCTGGTTCGACTTTGCTTGACGTGCGCGAGCTTGCTGCTGGTTATGGATCCCTTGAGGTGCTCGACCAAATCCGCCTGCAGGTGGGTCGCGGAGAGACCATCGCGGTACTCGGCCCTAACGGGGCCGGCAAGTCGACGCTGATGAAATCGCTGAGCGGTCTGCTCCGTCCGGTCACGGGGAATATAGCCCTTGATGGTGTGGAACTGGCGCGGCTTCCGGCGCACCTTGTGGCGCGTAAAGGCTTGATCCTTGTTCCCGAAGGCCGGCAGGTGTTTCCGCATCTGACGGTTGCCGAGAATCTGCGGCTTGGCGCGACCCGTCGGAGTGATTTCGACCCGGCCGAGATCGAATCCATGCTGGATCGGTTTCCGCGGCTGCGTCCTCGCCTGCATACCGCCGCGGGGTTGCTGTCAGGTGGCGAACAGCAGATGCTTGCGGTCGCGCGCGGGCTTTTGGCGCGGCCCGATATTCTGCTGCTGGACGAACCATCGCTGGGTTTGGCGCCTGTCGTCGCGGCGGAATTGTTTGGACAGTTTATGCGCTTGCGGGAGGCCGGCATGACTTTGCTGATTGTCGACCAAATGGCAGACCATGTACTTGCTATCGCCGACCGGGGTTATGTGCTCGGAGGCGGCTGTGTGGTGAAACAAGGCAGCGCCGAGGAGCTGCGCGAGGCCGTATTGGACGATGCCTATTTGGGTGCCCAGCCGGCGGCGGTGAATTGATGGACCTCATCATCCGCAATGCCTGCACGTTGCAGGACAGCGAGCTTCGTGTCGTCGATATCGGCATTCGTGGCGCGACGATTGCGGCCATATCTCCAGCTTTGGAGGCTGATGCCCGAGAATTGGATGCCGCGGGTTGTCTCGTGGTCCCCGGCATGATCGAGACGCATATCCATCTCGACAAGACCTGTATCCTCGACCGTTGCCGCATCGAAGAGGGTACGGTCGCCGAAGCCGTTCGCGAAACCGCGTCAGCCAAGCGTAATTTCACGATCGAGGACGTTTACGCGCGGGGCAAGCGGACCGTAGAACGATGTATCGTGAATGGCACGATGCGCATGCGCACCCATGTCGAACTCGATCCCGGTGTCGGAATGATCGGTTTCGAAGCGGTCCAGCAGCTCGCGCGCGACCATGCCTGGGCGATGGATGTGGAGCTGTGCGTCTTTCCGCAGGAGGGGCTCACCAACAATCCCGGCACGGAAGAGCTGTTGATCGAAGGCCTGCGCCGCGGAGCGCGGACGATCGGCGCCGTTCCCTATTTCGACAGCGACCCGCGCGGCCAGATCGATCGGATATTTGCGATCGCGCGCGACTTCGATGCTGAAATCGATATGCATCTCGACCTTGCCGAGACCACTCGGGGAATGCAGATCGAATATGTCTGCCGCAAGACGGAGGAATTCGGTTGGGGTGGCCGGGTAGCAGTCGGACACGCAACGCAGATGTCGCTATTGCCGCCGGAGCGCTTCAACGCGATCGCGGCGCAGTTGGCGAGCGCCGGCGTCGCGGTGACGATATTGCCGTCGACCGATCTGCATTTGATGGGTCGCAGCCACGATCATGCCGTGCCGCGCGGTGTCGTGCCGGCGGAGCCGTTGCGGAAGGCGGGCGTGACCTGCTCGATCTCGACTAACAATGTTCTGAATCCATTCACGCCCTACGGCGACGGCTCGCTGATCCGAATGGCGAACCTTTATGCGAATGTTTGCCACGTGTCGCGGCCGGCCGACCTCGCCGGATGCCTCGACATGATCACCGGCGCCGCGGCGAGGCTAATGCGGCTCGGCGATTATGGCATCGCGGTTGGCGGACCCGCCGATTTCGTCTGCCTGGATGCGAGTAATCCGGCCGATGCAATCGCGACGCTCGCGCAGCCGCTGTGGGGTATCAAGCGCGGCCGGGCGTCCTTCACCCGCTCCCGCCCCCAGCTTCATCCGCCGGGAAACTGAGGCTTAACGCCACCGTTATAAAACGCGATACGGCCAGAAGAGCTCGGCGCAAATCACAGCGCTGGAGCGACGCTCACCGATATGCCCGGTGCACCGATCGACCATCATTGGACCGAGAGTTCGGTCGCGCTTTGAGCGCTGGTCCGAACGAGCTTCCGTCAAGCGGCGACCACGCGGTTGCGCCCTTCAGCTTTTGCGCGGTACAGCGCCTCGTCCGCTCGCGTCAGCAGACTTTCGCCCGTGTCGCTGGTGCGAATTTCGGCCGCTCCCGCTGACATCGTTACCTGCAAGCCGGATGCGATCGTCGGCCAGTCGACTTCCGCGACCACGGACCGCAGTCGGTCAACCGCTTGCGCCGCATCGTGAATGCCGGCTTCGGGCAGGATGAGCAGGAATTCCTCGCCGCCATAACGGCCAATCTTGTCGATCTCCCGAATATTGGCGAAGAGGACCAAGCCGAAGGTACGGAGCACTTCATCTCCCACCGGGTGTCCGAACCGGTCGTTGATCCTCTTGAAGAAGTCGAGGTCAATCATGGCAACGGTGCAGGCGCGCCCGGAGCGCTGGGCTCTGACGATTTCCTGCTCCAGATTCTTCATGATGCAGCGCCGATTGAGGGTGCCGGTCAATTCGTCGGTATCGGCC
>JBATYU010000790.1:0-13334 GCA_049674245.1 Bradyrhizobium sp.
GGCTAAACCCAGGTTTTGGCTAAACCGAGGCATGGAAATCGGCATCAGATGATGCTATATTTCGTGCGCTGGAGAAAAATCACATGCGCACGACAGTGGCTCTCGACGACGAATTGCTCGCCAGGGCTGAGCAATTGACCAATGTGCACGAAAAATCCGCTCTCCTTCGAGAGGCGCTGAAAGCGCTGATTGAACGTGAAGCTGCGCGACGGCTCGCTCGTCTGGGAGGCACCGTACCGGATGCCAAGGCACCGCCGCGCCGCCGCCCCTAATGAGAGTTCTCGTTGATACGTCGATTTGGGTGGACCATTTCCGTCGCGGCGATTCACGGCTGGCGGGACTTCTCGATCGCCAAATCGTCGTCATGCATCCATTTGTGATCGGAGAGCTGGTACTCGGTCATGTGCAGATTGCCGAGATGGTCGACGATTTGCGCGGTCTTCCGAGGGCGGCCCAGGCCGACACCGATGAGATACTCGAATTTATTGCCCATCGAAAATTGTCAGGATCCGGTATCGGATACGTCGATGTCCATTTGCTTGCCGCAGCCGCACTCGCGGCGGAGACGTATGTCTGGACTCGCGACAAGCGATTGCACGCCACCGCTCAATCCTTGTCCCTCGCCGCTGACATCCGGGAGTAATGCAAATGTTCCCCCACGACCGCGGTCCGTCGCGGACCGCCCATCTCGACGGCGAGATTCGCAACGGCCGTCACTACATGCAGGTCCGCGTCTATTACGAGGACACCGATTTTTCCTCCTTGGCGTTGTAGCTACAAGAAAGCCCCTGTGCCGCAATGACCTCCTTTGTTGTTCGATGCGACGGAAATAGGTTCAAGCCCTGTATGGCGGCTACTCTGGCGTAGGGCGTGAATTCGTAGGGCTCCCGCTTGCCCGTCGGATGAACCACGATGCTGTCAATGAGATAACGGAAGGCCACGCGGCTGTCGGGTGCGTCTGGCCGCCTCGTCATCGCCCGGTGAACCTCAAGAACGCTCTTGCGATAAACATCCCTGAACTTCGGCAGGGAGATTGGAAACTGAAGCAAGTTCCCGACCCCGGATAGTTGGCGAAGCCGTTCCTCCAATGATGCACGTTCGATTTCCTTCTTGTTGATTGTTTCGAACCATATCGCTGATGGATTTTCCGTTTTCATCGTGACATCCACAAGCCGTGCGATTTCGACATTAACGGCGTTGAGTTTCCGTTCTACGGCCTTTTTCTCGCTATCGTTTTTCACACCTTGATTCTTTTCGGTGCGGTAAGAGCCAAGGGCAACATCAATCATTTCGTCAGAAAGAAGATTCTCCACCATCCCGGCGAGAATGCCCTTTTCCAGCGTGCCAGCGTCATAGCTCTTGGTATGCTCGCATGTGTGGTGTTGATGGGCAGCCGCGCAAGCGACTCGGGAAGTCCCGTTCCTAGACGTGTTGGCAAACCTTGACTCCAAACCGCGTCTATGCACCTATGATCGCATTCCCAAACACAGCACGACTCAGCGGTCCATTCCGGGCCGCCATTTGCCGTTGCCAAGAAAGGACCACATGGCGCGTAACTTACTAGGACCAATACCAGACGACCATTTCGAGAACGAGCCGACGTATCCGGCAAAGAACGTTTCACCGCTTTCCAAAGCATTGCTTGACCATATAGAGGTGGTCCGCGCCGTGCGCGGCACCGACAAATACAAGCCGGGTGATTATATCGGCGGCTATTAGAGCCGTCCCAGAACCGGCCAAGGGCGTTGGGTGGGGGTGCGGGAAGCAAACGGCGCTGACCAACCCAGACTCAATCTCAAAATTCTGCTAGGATCACCGACGCGTACGAAAGGATTTCCAATGAAAATATCCTTTGCACTCGTGATCGCTACGACGCTGGCTTTCTTTCAGATGCCCGCTCGTGCCAGCACCATTTATCCAACCCAGCGATGGTGTCGCGTGTACGATGACACTTCGTTTATCGGAATTCCCGGTCAGTGTGGAACGATCCTGCCGTTCTACCCGCGCAAACTGTATGCGCGATCTTTGAGAACGCCGTCGTATCACCATTACCAAAATTATTATTGCCCATAGCAATGGCGGCTCATGACCGGCGACCAATCCAGACTTCTCAAGCGGTTTGATCGTGTTCGTTGGGGAGCAACGACAACCGATCTTGGTACAGTAGTCGAAACGACTTGGAGCGGCGTCACCATTAATTGGGATGACGGCCGCAAGACTTCAATTTTGCATAGTGATATGAAGCGAGTCGAACGGATGCCGATAAAGTTGGCCTGAGTATCCTTCTCAATTTCAGAGACTATTTTTATGAAAAGACCTAAACCAAAAGAAATCAGGTGCCCCGCCTGCGAAGGCACCGGCTTTCCCAATGTGAAGCAACCGGTCCAGCCGGGGCGCAAAATCTATCCGCCGCCCTGCAAGGAATGTTCTGGCAAGGGACAAATTGAATCGCAGCCAGAACGTTTAGTCACCTATCCCGCGCCAGCTTTCGCTTTCCCCAATGCGTCTTCTTCTGTGGGCGGCTATCGAACACCCGCTCAACATGCCGGTTCAACGCTAGCATTACTCCAATCCGCGCAAACATCGTTGGCCCGCCGTGCTCTGCAACGAGAAGCAAAGCTTCCATCGCGGCTTGCCATTCCGGTGCGTCGTGCTCTGCTTTCGGTAGCTTGGTTATGTAGGTTGCCGCGTCGCGAAGCGTGGTTAGCGGCTTGCCCTTCGGCAGGGGGATTGGTTCGTTGAATTTTCTCGCCCAGCCTGACCGCCGCAAAATCGTCTCCCAAAATGCCGATGGTCAGAGTTAGCGTTCGAAGGGCGGCTTGAAAAACAAGACAACCTCAACGCCGTGTGGCTTTACGTTGTTAACGTGGCCACGTACCTGAGACTGATATTCCAATGCCATATCGAAGTTATTGTCGAAGTTCACGATTACATAGATGATTCTGCGAGCGTCATTCAGAGGGTAGAACTTCCGCATCTGATCGTCAGCATTGCGCAAATCACTCGTGATTTTGTTCAGTAAGCCGTCTTCTACCAACAACAACGTTGTGCCAACACGACCACTTCGCAGCCGCTCGGCCTCAGCGTCGGACATATTAATTGTCTTAACTTCGCAAAATGTCACTACTGATTCCGACATGGCTTGTAGATCAGGTGTTCGTTGACCTTTGTTTTTTGATTGTGGAATGAACCTTACGGAAGTGCATCCGATAGCGACTAGGTGATTGTAAGCCTTCGCTTCGTTTAGCGTGTCAAACAATGGCTGCCAGCCGCGATCCTTAGTGCGAATAAGCCGCCGCGCTGCTGCACTCTTCAACGCATCCCAAGCGTCCGCGTCGAGTCCCTGCAAGTCGTTTTCAAATCGTCGAAAATATCTTACCTTGAGTGGGTTTGAAAATTTGTCGTCGTTAACCTGAAAATAGGCTCTAGAGTAGACAGCGCCTAACGCGACGCTCTTGGTTCGGCCGCCTGTCACGCGTGCGGGCGCGTGCGGCTGGCAATAAAAAGCCCAGCCCCGCGCTTGAAGCACCTGGGCTGGGAAGTCTGCTTTGGAAGAGCAGGGAGGAATCTCACCTCCACACTTAAGTTATACCAATTTTACCCCGACCCCCTCCGACCCCCCTAAGCGGCTCTCAAGGCTGCATCAGCGGCGCGGTAGTTATCGTTAGCTGGCACACTGGCCGGTGCGCGAATCGCCTTTGGCGCAGCGAGCGGCCCCATCATCTCGGTGACGGATGGAATCCTGCGGCGGGCCGTAGGCTTGGCGGCCGGTTTAAGCTTTTGCCGCTCGAGTCGTTTCCGGATCGACTCTGCGAGCCGTAATCCTTCGATGACGCGCTGACGGCCAACCGCCGACCATTTTTTGTCGTCGCCCACGCCTTGCGACTTTCCGAGACTCGCCATTGTCACACGATCTGCGATTGCGCGAATGACGGGGTGCCAAAGCGTGTGAGTGCCGAGCTTCAACATACGAATGATCTTGCCGGACTCCACGCGTTGGTCTAGATCGGGAAAATCCACCTGTGGCAGCGGCGGAGCCGTGTGCAGCAACTCCTCAACGTCGATCTTGGCTAGCGTATCGATTTCCTTCAACTCATCGACGAGTCTACCAATTCTGTAATCGTCGATTTTTAGATTAAGCTTGTTCTTGTTTGTCTGATCGACCTTGCCGTTATCGTATCCGTTATATCCGCCGTTCACATCGTCGGGGAATCCTCCGTCGGGGTTGTCAATGTCAAGGCGATCCAATCTTTCCGAGCCGTCTGTGTAAATGTTCAACGCCTGAATTGCTTCCTTCGGCATCGTGAAAATTCGATTATGCAGTTCGATCCACTTGACCGTATTCCAAAGCCTGCCGTTCTCCTCCTCGTTCTTTCCGAGTCGAGCCGCGAGATATTCGTCCTCCAAGTGCCACGCGCCGCGCTTTTCATCAGCGTTACCGGCGCGTCCGGACGGCGGGCCGAGATATATCGGCCGCACTTCAGGCTCGATGCTTTTGCGTTCACCGTCGAGAAAGCCTGTCGTTGCGATTCCCGAAGGTCGGTCGGCAAAGCGCGGCTCGGCTAGAAGATTGAGAACAACAGGGCACGTAATCGGGCCGCCGGTGCAGTTAGTCGGCACGCTAGCATCGAAAGAAGTGTCGGCGGTCGCGTTGATCGCCTTGATAAAGTCGTCGTCCATGTGATTCTCTTTTCCAAATACAATATTCCCGCCGCCGTTTATTCGGCATGTCAGGTCGCTCCCGCGTTCTCGCGGTGTTGTTGAAATAGATCGTCGCCCGCGAACGCGTGCGTGAGCGTTCTTGCGACAGAGTCAGCTTCACACCCGCGATGCGAGCGCGTTGCCGATCGATCAGATTGTATTGATGGTGCCCCGGCCGCGTGTCCCGACGCGGCGAATATCAAAAATCAATTTCAGTATGAAAAAGTTGTAGCTGAAAACGCTACATTTCTCAAGATGCGGCCACTTTTTATCTTCGTCGCATCGTGCATAGGTTGTAACGGATTTCGTCGCATTTTTCCAGATGCGGGCACTTTTGTTTTCGGCAACGCCGCTCATGTCGCACCACCGCCCCTTGTTCCACGCTCATGCGCAACAGCGGCTGGCGCCGGCTGCGGGAACGTTAGCCGCTGAGTGGAAGATTGGGGATATCGGCACCGGGCCGTTTCTTTAGGTGCTGCCTGTCACGAAGCTGCCAGCTTTGTCTCGATAATTCTCACGAACCGCAGGGGAGGTTTCGATGTCTCATTGGCGAAAACCGCTGCCTACTTCCCGGTTCAACGCATTTGCAGTCTGGACAATCGGCGTGTGGGTCGTACTAGCGACACTCGTGCTCGTCGCCCGGCACGGTTTCATTTAAAGCTTGGCAGGTCCGCGTTACCGGCCGGTGGCTTCACTTGTATACGTTGCGAGTCTGCAAAAAGTGACACGCGACTGGTGAACAGAAAAAAGCCGCAGGCGTTGCGCACTGCGGCTCGCCGGGTTCGAAAAGTGATTGTTTAAGAAACCTACCCAGCCCCGGTTCGCAGAGCTAAGGCCACATATCGCCAGACGTAAATCGAAAAGCGTAGTTCCGATTCGGGAACAAAAGCCTTGTTGCGGCGTGGCCACAGATTGCAAAGGGATGCGGGCAACGAAAGAGGCCGCCAATTGAGGCGGCCTTACTTCTAATCTGGCGGTCGAAGTCCCGGGGATCGCAGCCACTCGCTCATGTGCGAGCCGGTTTCTGCCTGCCGCGCTCTGCGAATCATCTCATCTCGTATCGCGCCAGGTGGAAGCAATTTGGCTTCAGCTCGCAGGCGCTTCGCTTCTTCGGCAAGTCGTTCTTCAAGCGATTGGGTCTGGTTGAAACGGCGACGCTCCATGACACAACCTCGTGGCTTTGCGGGTCCTAACCGCAGGGTTTGAGTTTCCGATTCCTAATATGCCGATCCCGGCCAGTCGGTTCCCAAGTGCACACAATTCAATTGGGCCACTGCGAAATTCAAATTAGGCCACTAGGGGTCGAAACAGGCCAGTACCCGGAAACCCATAGGAACGTTTCCAGACCCGTGAACATTTCTGGAACGCCTTTCGACGCTAGCGGCGCGGCCCCTCGACCAATGTTCCGGAACGCCCGGCCGGACGCACTGGCGGGGCTGGTAGGGGCAGGGCGCGTCAGCCACTTCGCTTGCCCTTCATGGCATCGCGCAGCGCTTGCGGAATGCGCTGGGCCTTGCCGCCCGCGACGAAGGCGACGCGGACCCGAGCGCTCACCAATAGGTCGTCGCCGCGACGGCACTCTTGCAGCAATGTCATGGATGCTCCCCGAACCTCATGCGACGCTGTGACAATGTCGAGAAGATCGTCCATGAAGGCGGGCTTTAAGAAATCTATCTCCATCGAACGGACCACAAACGCGGCACCGGCATTGCCCATGAGGCCCCGCTGATCGGTCCCGAGCAGTCGGAGGAAATTGGTCCGTCCTCGCTCCATGAAGCGCAGATAGTTGGCGTGATACACCGCCTGACTAAAATCGGTATCTTCATAGAAGACGCGCACCTGCATGTGGTGGCGACCATCGTCACGAATTTCACCGTCAAGCACGAGCAACCCCAGTTGGATTTCGGCCTGTTTAGGCCGCCGCCCGATGACTGGCCATGTACACGGCCGGTGTTTTTTTCGTTCCGCTTTGGTTCTTCAGCCCCGGAACGGACTCGCTCTACCGGGCGTATCAGCCTGCGTAGCACCACCTTCCCATTGAAATCACTGCATTCTTATATTGCGATAATGCGGGGTCAGATTTTTCCGGCATCGTCTATCACGCCAATTACCTGCGCTACATGGAACGCGGACGCACCAATTATCTGCGGCTGATGGGCGCCGAACAACATGCGCTGTTTGCGGAAGCGAAAGCCGAGATGCAAACCGAATCTTCTGGCTTTGCCTTCGTGGTGCGCTCGATGCAGATCGATTATCTAAAGCCCGCGCGCATGGACAACATTCTTGACGTGGTGACCTGGCCGGTCGCGGTGAAGGGCGCTTCGATTACGCTCGGGCAGGAAGTGCGGAACGCCGACGATGTGCTGGTCAAGGCCGCGGTGCGCGTCGCTTTCATCAGCGAGGGAAAGGCGCAGCCGATCCCGATGGCGCTGCGTACCTTGATGAAGGCCGATCTGATATAGCAAGCGATACATTCTCTAAGCTCACTCAAAATCCGAGGTCACCATGTCGCGTCCGCCGCTTCCGCCGTTCACCAGAGAGACCGCTGCCCAGAAGGCCCGCATGGCCGAAGACGCCTGGAATTCGCGCGATCCCGAACGCGTGTCATTGGCCTATACCGAGGACAGCCGTTGGCGTAATCGCGCTGAGTTTTTCGAAGGCCGCGCCGCCATCGTCGCGTTCCTCGCCCGCAAATGGGCGAAGGAACTGGATTATCGCCTGATCAAGGATCTCTGGGCATTCGATGGCAACCACATCGCCGTGCGCTTTCAATATGAGTGGCATGATGATGTCGGGCAGTGGCATCGCTCCTATGGCAACGAGCAGTGGGAGTTCGACGAACACGGCCTGATGCGCCGCCGCGAAGCCAGCATCAACGATGTCGCGATTGCCGAGAAGGACCGCCGCTTCCGGTGGGCCGCGCCCGGCCCGCGGCCGGCGGATGTGCCGGGATTGGGCGAGAGTCCGTTTTGAGAGTGGAGCTTGCGTTTGCGTTCCCGGACGCTGCGCAGCGCGTTAGCGGTGCGCAGCTGATCCGGGGCCCATGCAGCCACACAAAGATGGGTCCCGGCTCTGCGGAGCAGCGTGAAGAACGCTGCACCGCGTCCGGGACGCGAACTCTCGTTTACGCCGCCGCCTTGTGGCGCGCGAGTTCAGCCTTGTAGAGCTCGAACTCCTCGGCGACCGCCTTGGCGATAGAGGGCCGCGCCCGCAGCCGCTCGTAATAGGCTTTCACGACAGGCCATTTGGCGAGCTCGATCGGCGGCGTTGCCATGGTCCAGTTGATGACGGTGAAGAGGTAAGCGTCGGCGACGCTGAAATGGTCGAGCAGGAATTCGCGGCCCTTGAGGTAGTTCTCGAGATAGTCGAGCCGCGACAGGTTCTTGCCGAGGATGTAGGTCTTCACTTCCGGCGGCGCCTTCCTGTCGAGCACTGGCACGAACAGACCCTTGTGCAGTTCGGTGCCGATGAAGCAGAGCCACTGGTGCAGTCGGCTGCGCTCGATGCCCGGGCCGGTGGCGATGCCGGCCTGCGGAAAACGGTCCGCGACGTATTGCAGGATCGCCGCGTTCTCGGTCAGCACCAGCCCGTCGTCGGTGCGCAGCGTCGGCACCAGGCCAAGCGGGTTCACCTCGCGGAAATCCGAGCCATCCTTCTGCACCACCTTGGTCTTGGGATCGACCTCGAGATAGTTGGCCTCGGTGCCGGCCTCGTACAGCGCGATCCTGGTCGCCATCGAGCAGGCGAGCGGCGAAAAATACAGGTCCATGAATGCCTCCCAGGCGGTTTGGCTCAAGATTTCGAGCCGGGGTTGATTTTTATACTGTCTCGCATAATATACCTTGGGTCAAGGCATTTTTTGCGAAATGGTACAAAAAACAAAAAAAAGCTCCGCGCCGGCCGCCAAAGTCGATGCACCGGCCGCGCCAAGGCGCCGCGGGCGGCCGCGCGCCTATCAGCCGGACATCGCGCTCGGCAAGGCGCTCGACCTGTTCCGCAAGGACGGTTTTGCTGCGACCTCGCTCGACGACCTCAGTGCCGCCACCGGCATGAACCGGCCGAGCCTTTACGGCGCATTCGGCGACAAGCGCGATCTCTACATCAAGAGTTATCAGCGCTACCGTGATGACGCCCGCGCCGCCATGGTCGAGATTTTCCGCGACGAACTGCCGATCCGCAAACGGCTGCAGCGGATCTATGCGGTGGCGCTCGACATTTATCTCTCCGGCGAGTCCGGGCCGCGCGGCTGCTTCACCGTGATGACGGCGGCGTCGGAGGCCGTCTCCGATCCCGACATCCGCGCCATGGTGCTGGAGGGATTTTCCGAGCTCGACAAGGCGTTCACAACCTGCTTCCGCCGCGCCAAGGAGAAGGGCGAACTGCCCGAAACAGCCGATCCCGTGATACTCGCGCAACTCGCTTCCGCCGCCATCCATACCATTGCGATCCGCGCCCGCGCGCGGGTGCCGCGTAAGGAATTGGAGACGATCGTCAACGGCGCGATCGATGTGATGTGCCGTTAGAGCAGGATGACTATCTTCGAATCGTCATCCCGCTCCATCTTTTTGTTTGAGCATGATCTTTTTCGGAAAACCGGTGCCCACCCATCGGGTCGCAGCCCGAGGGCATGCTTTTCCGGATCATGCTCTAATACCCCCGCGCCGGATCGACGACATGTTCAAGCGCACCGCCTCCTTCCGGCTCCGGCTCCAGCCGGCCACGCGAAAGCCGATGCGCTTGAGCGTCGGCCGCGTCGGCGCCCAGCGTGCCAAGCCCCATGACGCCGACGAGACCGCACTTGCCGGCCACTGAAACTTTGGCGCCCAGCGTTTTTCGCGCTGGCAATCCCGCAAGTATCGCTCCTGCCGATGATGCATCAGGACGTGAAGCACGACATATTCCGTCATCCGGACGGTGAGATCGGCAACCGCAACGCGGACCAGCGGCACATTGGGCAAGGACGCATCCGCCATCAGCACATCGACGCCCGCACCGAGATTGAAAATCACCCGCAAGTTCGGGAACCCGGCCAACTCGCCGGGAACCGGCTTCCAGACCGCTGCATAGTGAACCTCGGCCGGATCGAAATTCGCGCCCGGCAATTGCAAGACACGCCGGTCCGCGCACACCTCATCGAACCGGGCCTTCCACCGCTCCGGCGACCAGTTTTCGGTCCCGCCATGCACCAATAGCGCCAGCGCGCCTTTACCCATTGGCTGCCCCTCGAACTCAACGTGATCTGCACCACACACCAGACCAGGGGTCCGGATTAGTCTCCGTTTCATCGCACAAAGGAGACTTCACATGCGCAAATTGATCCTGATTTCGGCCCTGCTTCTGGCTTCCGCGTCGGCCCAGGCGGGCGAGGCCAGGGGCCTGGTGCTGGCGGCCAACGATACGCCGGCGGTCACGGAAACCGCCAAGCCTGAAACCGCCGCCGCGCCCGAGGCCGCGCAACCGCAGGCTTCCAAGCCGGCGAAGAAGGTTCAGGCCAAGCGCCGTGAAGGCGATGAGGCGAAAGCGCGCCGGATCGCTGCGAAATACGGCATCTCCTGGTGATCCGCCAATTTCTCTTTGTTGCGGTGATGCTTGGGATGGCGCTCGCCTACCAGATCAATCACCGCGACTTCGGCGCTCCGAAAACGGAGATTGTCAGGTGAAAACGCTCAAGAACATCGCTGTTATTCTGTGCGTCTTTTAGCCTCTGCTCGAAGGCCGTGATCCATACCTGCCGGCATTTTTATCCGCCGGCGGCAGCGATCGTCGGACCCTGACATCCCGTCACAAGCCCGGACGGAATCGCTCCAAAATATCTTCCGTTGGCCTGTCGGCTCCGGGCATACTCGTTCGTCCCTTGGATGAACGGAGATGCCCCCGCATGCTTTACGCCATTCTTTGCTATCACGATGAAGACTTCGTCGGTTCCTGGACCAAAGAGCAGGACGCGGCCGTGATGTCAAAACTCGCCGTGGTCCAGGACAAATTGGCAAAACAGGGCCGGCTCGGCCCGGTGGCGCGGCTGTTGCCGACGACGGCGGCAGCGACGCTGCGCAAGGAGGATCCGCCGCTGGTCATCGACGGCCCCTACGCCGAGACCAAGGAACAATTGCTCGGTTTCTACCTCGTCGACTGCAAGGACCTTGACGATGCGCTCGATGTCGCGCGCGACCTTGGTGCGGCCAATCCCGGCGGCGCCTACGAAATCCGCCCGGTCGGCATGTTCGCACCCGGGAGAGCCGCGACGTGACCGATACCGCCTGGATCGATGCCGCGCTGACGTCGGCGCGTCCCCAGGCGGTCGGCGCGCTGCTCCGTTATTTCCGCAATCTCGACACCGCCGAGGAAGCCTTTCAAAATGCGAGCCTGCGCGCGCTGAAGAGCTGGCCGCAAAACGGCCCGCCGCGGGATCCTGCGGCATGGCTCATCATGGTCGGGCGCAACGTCGCGATCGATGATATCAGACGCACCCGCAAGCAGGAGCCGTTGCCCGACGATGATCAGGCAATCTCCGATCTCGGCGACGCCGAGGATGCGATCGCCGAACGGCTCGACGGCTCGCATTATCGCGACGACATCCTGCGCCTGTTGTTCATCTGCTGCCATCCCGATCTGCCGGCGACCCAGCAGATCGCGCTCGCGCTGCGCATCGTCTCCGGCCTCACCGTGAAGCAGATCGCCCGCGCCTTCCTGGTCTCGGAAGCCGCGATGGAGCAGCGCATCACCCGCGCCAAAGCACGGGTCGCTGAGGCCGACGTGCCGTTCGAGACCCCGGGCGCTGTCGAGCGCAGCGAGCGGCTCACCGCCGTCGCGGCGATGATCTATTTGATTTTCAACGAGGGGTATTCGGCGAGCGGCGATACCGCCGAGATTCGCAGCCCCCTGTGCGAAGAGGCGATCAGGCTGGCGCGGCTGTTGCTGCGCCTGTTCCAGAGCGAGCCCGAGATCATGGGCCTGACGGCGCTATTGTTGTTGCAGCATGCGCGTGCGGCCGCGCGTTTCGATTCTGAAGGCGCGGTGATCCTGCTCGACGATCAGGACCGCTCGCGGTGGAACCAGAAGATGATCGCGGAGGGGCTTGCGCTGATCGACAAGGCGATGCGCCATCGCAACAGCGGCCCCTATCAGATTCAGGCGGCGATCGCGGCGTTGCATGCCCGTGCCGAAAAGCCCGAGGATACCGACTGGAAGCAGATCGATCTGCTCTACGGCGCGCTCGAGATCATGCAGCCGTCGCCGGTCGTGACGCTCAACCGCGCGGTGGCGGTATGCAAGGTGCGCGGGCCGCAGGCGGCGCTCGACATGATCGAGCCCTTGGCGCCGCGGCTGTCGAACTATTTTCATTTCTTCGGCGTGCGTGGCGCGTTCCTGATGCAGCTTGATCGCAACGACGAGGCCCGTGTCGCGTTCGACCGCGCCATTGCGCTCGCCAATACTTCAGCAGAAGCCGCCCACATCCGAATGCATCTCGATCGCCTGATGCGCGACAGCCAGCCGCGCGGCACCAAGGCGGGGAAGTAATTCCCTTCTTCCCTTCTCCCCTCGTGGGAGAAGGTGGCGCGGACGAAGTCCGTGCCGGATGAGGGGTCTGCATCCGCGGAGACAACCCCTCACCCGCCTTCGCTTCGCTCAAGCACCCTCTCCCACAAGGGGAGAGGGAAAGAGGGACACGAGCCTCCAAAAATTTTTCGCCTCTCCTGTCGGATCGCGCGTGGCCCGTTCGTCTATTGGTCAGACATCACCAATGGAGCAAGCCATGACGACGATCGCTGAGACCGCGCCGGTTTCGAAGCCTGCGCTCTGGACGGGCCGACTTCTCAGCGGTCTCGTCATCACATTTCTGCTGTTCGATGGGGCCATCAAGCTGCTGCCATGGCCGATTGTCACGGAAACGATGGACAGGATCGGCTACGGTTCGAGCGAAACGCTGGCGCGAAGCCTTGGGGTCATCACCATCGTGTGCACGGTGCTCTATTCCGTCCCGCCGACCTCGATCCTCGGCGCGATCCTGCTCACCGGCTACCTCGGCGGTGCGATGGCGTCGCACTTGAGGATCGGCAGCCCGCCGTTCACGCACCTCCTGTTCGGATTTTATCTTGGGCTGATGGTGTGGGGCGGACTGTGGTTGCGCGACAGGAACCTGCGCGCGCTGTTGCCATTCCGGCGCTGACGTTCTGCCCCCTCCCACTTGCCTAACGGAGGGGGTCTTCAAACGAGATAACGGAGACTGCCATGTTCGAAGTCATTGCCATCATCGCCGCCGTGATCGCGCTCGCTGTCGCGATCGTGCTGATATCAGCCATCAGGAAGCCGGACGCCTTCCGCGTCCAGCGCGTGGCGACCATCAAGGCGCCGGCAGAGAGCATCTTTTCGCTGATCAACGATTTTCATCGCTGGGGAAGCTGGTCGCCGTGGGAAAACAAGGATCCCGCGATGAAGCGCACCTTCAGCGGCGTGGGCAGCGGCAAGGGCGCGGTCTATGCGTGGGACGGCAACAAGAACGTCGGTTCCGGCCGCATGGAAATTCTCGATACGTCAGTACCTTCGAAGATCGTCATCAAGCTCGACTTCTTCAAACCGTTCGAGGGTCACAACACCGCCGAGTTCACAATGCTGCCGCAGGGCGATGCCACCAA
>JBATYU010000791.1:0-2900 GCA_049674245.1 Bradyrhizobium sp.
CTTGCACCTCCTATTCTTTGCCAGCTTCCTGGCGCTCTCCGAGCGGGATCCACGAAGCGCGTGGCGGCCGCAGTGGGCGAAGGAGCCGCGGTCGTCGCCCAGATCCACCAGGCGCTCGCCTACGCGCGCTGATACCAACCATGACCTATGGACGCCCGGTGGCACGGCCCACCCACCCGCGCGATGCGCCTGTCGGCAAATACGACATTTCAGACCCCGGTGCTGAGGCGCAGGTCTGTGCTTTGCGACCTAGATGGCCTTCGAGCCTTCGTGCGCCTGGCTGGACGACGAAGCGACCAGTCAGGTGGCCAACGTGTCATTTCGCAGAATTTCCGGGTATCGGAAGCAATCGACCGCGTGGTCATTGACCATGCCGGTCGCTTGCATGTGGGCATAAACCACCGTGGAACCAACAAACGAAAATCCCCGCCCCTTGAGATCCTTGCTGAACGCGTCTGATACCGGCGTGGTCGCGGGAATGTCGCCGACGTTTTTCCGCCGGTTTTGTTTTGGGTGGCCACCGATAAACTGCCAAGCGTAGGCCCAAAATGTTCCGAACTCTTCCTGAACCTTGAGAAACGCTCGCGCGTTGCTAATGGCAGATTCAATTTTCATTCGGTTTCGAATGATGTCCGGGTTTTGGAGCAGTTTGGCGACGCGCTTATCCGAATATCTCGCTACCTTCTCCGGATCAAAATCGCTAAATGCTCGGCGATACCCTTCGCGCTTGTTGAGGATTACAAGCCAGTTGAGGCCGGTTTGGGCACCCTCAAGAACAAGAAACTCAAAATGTTTGCGATCATCGCGTGCCGGGACGCCCCACTCATGATCGTGATAACGTATCACCAAGGGCTTGCCGGGGACGGCCCAGGCGCATCGCGTTCGCGCGTCGTTTGTGCTTGCGGGCCCCAAGACGCTCGCGCTCCTGCGTTGCTAAACCTCAAAGGAGCGATTCGGCGACGTGATCTTCTTGGAATCGTAGGAGCGCATTCGCGCCAGGCCAGCGTCGGAGACACACAATTTCAAAAACAGGTTTCGCTCGAGCGCCAATCCTTGCGCCAGCGGAGTGTCCATGGCGCCGCGCACCAACCGTTTGACGTAAGCGAGCGATTCAGCTGGAAAAGAAACGAGGCGGCGAGCAATCTCCATCGCCTGATCAAGGGCCTTTCCGTCTACGGTGAGATGAACCAGGCCTTTGCGTTCAGCTTCACGCGGGGACAGCGCAACGCCCATCAAGATGTGCATCAGCGCGGCTGACGTTCCGATCGTGCGGGGCAATCTCTGAGTGCCGCCGGCGCCTGGAAGCAATCCGAGGTTCACCTCCGGCAAGCCCAAAAGGTAGTCGCCATCCTCCGCAACGCGCAGATCGCAGGCGAGAGTGAACTCAAAGGCGCCGGCGATCGCGGTGCCCGAGATGGCGGCAATGACGGGCTTTGGCATGGTCTCGCACAGAGCCATCGCCTTATCGAAGAATCCACCATTGTAGGTTGCGTTTTCCGGCCACTCGCGGCCGGAGGCACGAATGTCTTCTGCGATCCGGATGAGAGAAGGGATGTCAAAGTGGCGGTTGAAATAGCCAGGCGCACCGCCAGTCACGATTACCACGCGAACGCGATGATCCCCTGCGAACGTCTCAAGCGCCCCGGTGAGGGCGTCCCCCATTTCGGCATCGAAATACAAGCGCTTGGGACTGCCCAAGGTCACAACAGCGATCCCGTCAACAATCTTAGTATCGAGAATCTCGGCGTTCATCTTGGTCTCCTGAATTTGATCAGGGCTGGGTTACTGCGGGAATTTATGGCGCGCATGGGCCGGAGACCCGGCATCTCAAAGGGTGTCCAGCACCTCCGGCCATCGCTTTTCGAACTCCGTGTTGGTTTGAAGCCCGCGCTTTAGCAACTCTCCGACTTTCGTCTGGGTCTCTGGCCAGCTCAGCGCTGTCCCGAAGGAGTTGAAGGCGTCCAGGAAACGGTCGGCGGGCGGCAACGAAATCTCATTGACCAGACGTTTCGCAGCCGCGATGGATCGCTTATCGAAAGAGCTGATCCGCCGCGCGAGTGTGTCAACGAATGCATCGAGCTCGGCGTCGGGCAGCGCGCGGTTGACATATCCGTATCGCTCGGCTGTTTCACCGTCGAAGTCGCTCGCGCCCAGAATAATCTCAAGCGCGCGACCCCTTCCCACTAAGTGTGGAAGTCGTTCAGTCCCGCCACCACCAGGATGGAGTCCTACCCCGACCTCGGGCTGGCCAAGCCGAGTGTTTTCTCTCGAAGCGAAGCGCATGTCGCAGGCGAGAACAAACTCGCTGCACGCTCCTCTGACGCAACCTCGGATTTTCGCGATCATCGCGACCGGCGATTTGGAGATCCGGACGAAGGTATCGAACAGGATGGGCAGTCCCGTGAGGCCGACCGCGCTCATGACGTTGCCGAGCTTGCCCGTCAAATCGAAGTGCGAAAGAAAGAAGTCGGCATTTGCGCTTTCGAAAACAACCGCGCGCAGCGCCGAGTTGGCTTCGATCTGCCCGAGCAGATCCTGGAGCGCTTGAAACACCGTCCCGTCAAGCACGTTGAACGGCGGGTAGTCGAAAACAACTCGCCAATACGCCGCTGTCTCCCGATGGATGCGCAGTGAATTCGTGGTGCTCATTGTCGCGCGTTTCCTCTGCTGCGGATCGTCAGTGAAGTTGGTTTCGGAGAAGCCGCCAATGCGACCGCGGCGCGCCCGGGCCGCCCCGCCCCGCGCAGCGTAGGCGGGGGCAGGTTGATCACGCCATGTCGTTGTTGCCACCTTTTCGGCCACCGGGCGCATCTCGCTATTGGAGCGGCTCGTGTTGCGATCAAAATCACTAGTCGTCACGGCCATCATGGCGAAGCCCGTTCGGACCCAAGATGGCCGAA
>JBATYU010000792.1:0-1589 GCA_049674245.1 Bradyrhizobium sp.
CGCCCAGTTCGATCGGCAGCCACCACATTTTGAGGATAGCCATGTCGACCGCGCCTCTGAGGTAATGGGCGCGAAACGAGCTGATCGAGGTCGGGATGATGACGGCGAGCGAGGTGCCGACGCAGAGCGGCATCCGCGCCTCCAGGGGCACGCCGGCGAGCCGAAAGCATTCGTAAAATACCGGCACCAGGACCGCGCCGCCGCCGATTCCGAACACGCCGGCAAGGAAGCCAGCCAATGCCCCGACCGCGACCAGCAACAGCGCGAGTTCGATCAGCTCGGCGACATCAAACCCCGCGAATGTCACGTCAATTCCCTGCCACGCGCGTCCACGCGGACGCGTTCATGAATCGTGCTTCAGGTATACCAGCCGTCAGCACCGACCTGTCGTTGTCAATGTGCGCAATTGCAGGGCTCATCTGTAGCGGTGAACCCTCTCAGCTCTAGGTATGAACGATCGTTCGAAATAGCCGATTTCGCCGTTGCGCTGGCTGTTTCGACTACGTAAATAGAACTCCAATCTTTCGCGACCGCCGAACCGCCCCTGCGGGTCCGCAAACCGTCAAAGCCGCCAATGACCGCCAGGATCGAACGACCGCTTTCGCCGCACTTACAGGCCTATCGCTTGACGCTGACGATGGCGCTGTCCATCGTCCATCGCGCCACCGGCTTGGCGCTTTATTTCGGCACGCTTTTGCTGGCTTGGTGGCTGATCTCGGCCGCCTCGGGACCCGGCGCCTATGCCAACGTGCAGGCTTTTACCGGAAGCTTCATCGGCCGTCTGATCGTGTTCGGCTACACCTGGGCATTGCTGCACCATCTGCTCAGCGGCATCCGGCATCTCGTCTGGGACTTGGGCTATGGCTTCAAGGCCTCGGAACGCGAGGCCCTGACCTGGGGCGCCCTGATCGGCGGCGTTTCGCTGACGGTACTGGTCTGGATCGCGGCTTACGCGATCGGAGGCGGACGATGAGCGCACAAGACCCGCCCGGCGCCGCCAGATCTATGCGTACGCCCTTGGCGCGGGTGCGTAATCTCGGCGCATCGCATTCGGGCACGTCCGACTTCTGGCGCCAGCGCCTCACCGCGGTGGCGATGACGCTCCTGATCCTGCCGGTGATCGTGATCGTGCTGATGCTGCTCGGCCGCAACCAGGCCGGGGCCGCGCAAATCCTGGGATCGCTGCCGATCGCGATCATCCTGCTGCTGTTCATCGTCGCCAGCGCCTGGCACATGAAGATCGGCATGCAGGTCGTGATCGAAGACTACGTTCACAACGAGAAGCTGAAGCTCGCCAGCATCATGGCCAACAATTTCTTCTCGTTCGCGGTGGCGCTGGCATCGATCTACGCCATCCTCAAACTGTCATCGGGAGTGTAACCCATGGCCGCGGACGGTAACGGCAAGGCCGCAAACGGCGGCGGTGGCCCGGCCACCAACGGAAAAGCCTATCCGATCGAGGACCACACCTATGATGTCGTCGTGGTCGGCGCCGGCGGCGCCGGCTTGCGCGCAGTCGTCGGCTGCTGCGAGGCGGGCCTGCGCACCGCCTGCATCACAAAAGTGTTTCCGACGCGCTCGCATACGGT
>JBATYU010000793.1:0-4187 GCA_049674245.1 Bradyrhizobium sp.
GTCCTGCTGGCCGTCGTGCTGACGCGCTCCTTGACCCGGCGTCTCACCCAGATGACGGCGGCGATCGACAGCTTCGGGCGCGGCGAACCGCTGAGCCTGCCGACCCGGTCCAGCGGCGAGATCGGCGCACTGGCCCGCGCCTTTGATCGTATGGCTGCCGAGGTGCGTGAAAAAACGGTGTCGCTGGAGACCGAGATCGTCGAGCGTCGGCGGCTGTTTGCGAGCTCGCTCGACCTCATCCTGATCGTCGACCGCGAGGGCACCGTCATCGACATCAGCCCGAGCGCCGAGGCGATCCTCGGTTATCGTCCGGAGGAGATGATCGGCCGCAAAGGTGCCGCGCTCCTGCATCCTGGCGACCTTGAGCGGGCCCACGAGGAAATGCGGGCGGCGCGCCAAGGCCGCGCCACGCGAAACTTCGACTGCCGCTATGTGCACCGTGACGGCCGGATCGTGCCGCTCACCTTGAGCGGGGCGTGGCTCGAGCTGGAGCAACGCTATTTCTTCATCGGCCGCGACATGACGGAACGCATCGCGTTGGAGCAAGAGCTGCGCCAGTCCCAGAAGCTCGATGCGATCGGTCACCTCACCGGCGGTGTCGCTCACGACTTCAACAACATCCTTACCGTCATCACCGGGACCATCGAGATCCTCGCCGACGCGGTCGCTCATTCGCCGCAGCTTGCGGCGATTGCCCGGATGATCGACGACGCAGCATGGCGTGGCGCCGACCTCATTCAGCAGTTGCTCGCCTTCGCCCGCAAGCAGCCGCTGCAGCCGCAGTCGACCGACGTGAACCGGTTGGTCCTCGACACCGCCAAGCTGCTTCGTCCAACTCTCGGCGAGAGCGTCGAGATCAAGATGACGCTCGAGGAAGACGCCTGGCCGGCGATGATCGATCCGTCACAGCTCGGCACCGCGCTGATCAACTTGGCGGTCAACGCCCGCGATGCCATGCCGGGTGGCGGCAAGCTCATCCTGGAGACCGGTAACGTGATGCTCGATGCGTCTTTTGCCACGATCCGTGCGGAGGAGGTCCGACCCCGCCCCTATGTGATGATCGCGGTGACCGACACCGGAGTCGGAATCCCAGCAGACATTCGCGATAGGGTGTTCGAGCCGTTCTTCACGACCAAGGTGGTCGGACAAGGAACCGGACTAGGGCTCAGCATGGTCTACGGTTTTGTCAAGCAATCGGGCGGCCACATCAAAATTGACAGCGAGGAAGGCCACGGTACGGCTTTTAAGCTGTACCTGCCGCGCAGCAGCGAGTCCGTCGCACCGATCGAGCGACCGGTCGCCGCCGCCGCTGAGGGCGGCGAGGAGACCATTCTGGTGGTCGAGGACGATGCATTGGTCCGTCAATACGTTGTCGCACAGTTGGAAAGCCTGCGCTATGCGGTGCTCGCCGCTGCCTCGGCGCGCGAGGCTCTCGACATGATCGCCGCCGGCCGCGCATTCGACCTGCTGTTCACCGACGTGATCCTCGGCAGCGGATTCAACGGTCCAGCGCTCGCCGATGAGATCCTGCGGATGCGCCCGGGTGTCAAGGTGCTGTATACATCCGGATACACGAAGGACGCGATGGCGACCCACGGCCGGATTGATCCCGGCGTCGCGCTGATCCATAAGCCCTATCGCAAGATCGAACTCGCGCGCAAGATCCGCGCCGTGCTCGGCACACCTTCCGGCACGGCGACGCAAGATTGGCTCAGAAGGCTGCGATGAGCTGCGGAGGTCGTCTTGATTCTGACCGGCCGGCTTGAAGCCGAGCGGCAGCCGCGTAGGCCGCATGCTGGTCATTATTGCGGATCTTAACGCTTGAGCAGCGTAGGATCGTCTTTGTACATCTTGATGAGTTCGATCAGGCTCTCAATGCCGAAGTCGGTGAACGCCAAGACGCCGTCTTCTCCGACGCCGTAGACCCAGATGACACCGTCTTAGATTTCCATCTCGCTGGCGACGTCCCGCAGCCAATCCTCGTCTTCGCCGAGCTGCTCGGCAACGCGGGTGATAGTGGTGACGTGACGGACCTTGTTGACGTGCGTGGTCACGCCGCGCGGACCGAGATCGCTGACGCTGGAGGCGTCCAATTCCAGGGTAGCAACTCATCCAGCCTATGGGCGGGATGAGCGGCGATGCGTGAGAGGACGTCGGCCAGCCAGGCTTGCGGGTCTATTCCATTCATCTTGGCCGTGACGATGAGGCTATACATGGCCGCGGCGCGCTGTCCGCCGCGGTCAGATCCGCAGAACAGCCATGATTTTCTCCCAAGGGCTATACCTCGCAGTCCTCGTTCGGCGGCGTTGTTGGAGAGGCACACGCGCCCATCCTCAAGGAACAGGGTGAAGCTCGCCCATCGTTTCAGAATGTAGTTGAATGCTTTGGCCAAATCATGCCCACGCGAGAGTTTGACGACCCGCTCGCGCATGTAGGCATGAAGATCCTCGATCAACGGCCGGCTCAGCGTCTGCCGAACGGCCAGACGATCCTCTGCGCGCTTGCCATTGATCGATCGCTCGATCTCAAACAGCGCGTCGATCCGATGGACGACCTCGATGGCGATCGGCGATAGCACGATTTCCTTCTTGCCCGCGGCCTTGCGACGGGCATTCTCCTCGATATCGGCCGTGGCGAAGAACGGACGCCGCGCGTGCCCCCAGCAGGCGGCTTCCCGGATGGGACCAGGATTTCGCCCAGCCAGATAGAGCTGGTTATATCCGTCATAGGCGTCGGCCTGCAGGATACCGACGTATCGGGCGAGATGGGCCTGCGGATGTTCGCCCTTGCGGTCGCGCGAGTAATAGAACATCGCCACCGGCGGCCCGGCTCCCCCAAAAGGCCGGTCGTCCCGTACGTAAATCCAGCAACGCCCCGTGTCGGTCTTGCCGCTGGCCAGGACCGGCACGGTCGTGTCATCCGCATGAAGGCGCGATAACTTGCTCCAGGCTGACGTTCGGATCGAGGGCGGGGAATACGAAGTCCGCGCCGATCGCGACGATTGCTACGTCCTTTCCGGCTTCGACAAAGGCTTCAGCAAGAAGCGGTTTGAGATCGTGTCACAGCCGACGATCGAGTTCAGCGGTCGCGTCGCTGCCGCACGACATTGAGCTCGAGGCGCGCGCCGATGCCGCGCTGATCAAGGAGGCGAACGGCCGAGCCATTCCGCCAAACGTTTGAAACTATCTCGCACGACGAGAGTCATAATGCTGGGGGCGACCTATTGAGCGGAGTTACGACGATGTTGCGAAAAACGGTGATGGCTCTGTTAGCGGTTGTCTTAATTGGCGTGTCGCCGACCGGTGCCTCGGCGCGTGGCTTTGGCGGCTTTGGCGGCCACGGCTTTGGCGGCGGTGGTTGGCACGGAGGCGGCTGGGGCTATAGAGGTTTCGGCGGCTGGGGTCATCGAGGCTGGGGCTTGGGAGCGGGCGCGTTGGCTGGCGCCGTAATCGGTGGCGCGATCGCAAGCAGCGCTTACGGCTATTATGGTCCGTATTACGGCGGCTATTATCCCGGCTACAGCTATTATCCGGCATACGTCGGCTATAGCCCCTATTACGATTACGGTCCTTGGCAAGCAATCCAGGAACCCGGGGTCGCTCGCTTCTACAGACCTTACGGGCCTTGGGGCTATTGGTAAGCGGGAATTGCCGGAGACGCGAGCGCTGCGTCCGTGTCGCAGCCGGAACCGGAGGCCATCACCGCGCCGACACGGCCTTTCGGAGGGCCCCGATGCAGGGTGAGAGGGTTCTAATAAATCAAGAGAACCCGAACCAATAGAGCCCTGCCAGCGAGGTTAACGCGTCCGTTGAAAAATCGGCGAGGCGATGCCGATGCGCACGCGCCGGCTTGACCTGCCCGGTCTCCGCCGGGCTCGGCGGGAAAGCGGGCGTCGGGCCAAGCTTCGTGTAAAACGTTCGCTCCATAATAGAGCGGGACGACTTCTCAACTTCTGTCATCGCCATCAGACCCCCAGCCCAGCAGTCGCAAGAATACGTCGGGTCACGCGCGCAGGAAAACCAATTGTCCCCAGTTGCAACTAGCGGCCTCGATTTCGGCTAAGTACAGTGACCCGACTGCCACAGCCACGCCGCCTGGAGGCAAGAATGTTATCTAGACAACAGCGGCCTCCACTGACCTCATGTTGTGCCCTATTGCGGCGAGGCGGCGGCTGATTGTCGCTGCCC
>JBATYU010000794.1:0-1795 GCA_049674245.1 Bradyrhizobium sp.
CTGTTTCTATGGATTGTGGGCCTGATGTGTGGGGGCGTTCTGTACGTCAGTTTGAAGGGGCGGCAGCCAGGACGCTTGGACGCTGAGCGCCGTGAATTGCTCGCACATTACGTATCACGTCGACTTAATTCCCCCGAGTTTTGCTTTTCGAGCTCTGGAGGTTCGTACTTGGAAAGTCGGCATCGATGAGCGAGCAGTCCATCGCTTCGGGACAGGAGTTTGGGAGCCGGGATTCCGCCGAGCGAGATCGTGGCAGCCGGCGGGATCAGTGCGCGCCCGCGGATTAAGCAGCCTATGGTTGGGCTGAATGTGTGGCCGTAGCACCTGAAGGCCTGTCGTCGCTGTCCAGCGGTAGGCCTTTCCAGAATTATCGCCACCACTACCACGGAGCCATCGGCGCTCACGCCTCGCGGGCTGGCTGAGGATTGCCTTTTCGCGGCGGGCCAGAGTTCCGCTAAAGACGTAAGAGACGCATGCATGAAGGATGCAGCCCATTTCCGTGCCCTGGCCGAACGAATCGAGCGTCGGAGCAAAACTGACAAAAGGGAGCAAAGCGAGCATTGATCTTCGCGAGGAGGTCCGGAGTCAGGTCGCCTACATGGGCACGCAAGCAACGGCAAAGGTATACCAACCCATCCTACACGCCAAATCGTGATAAGCCGTCCAGCCCTGAAGGAACGAGCCGACGCTTCCAATCACAACGAACGTACCGACGATGAATGCCCCAACGGATTGCCAGAAGGTGAGGCGTCGGCTCACCTCAACGGGCTTGCCATCCCAGTAAAGCCTGCCGTTTCGATCGACTTGCAACGTATCAATTTCGTCCATCGAAATTGACCGCAACTTGCCCGGCGGCAAATCAGATCGGCCACTTTATGCGGGATTCAATTTGTCTTCGCGTTTCGCATCGGTCATGAGTGTCCAAGCGTCTCGCCATACCCTTAAAATCCGCTTAGCTTGCTATAATGCGGCGGGTCGACATCAGCACCGGGACCGACCCTGGCGTGACGTTCGCGCAGTATATTCTCCACCCCCGCAGCCCAAACGCGAAGAGTCTCTGCACCGCGGTGTCGACCGCGCGCAGTGGCGGACGTGGCACAACCAGCAGGGGTGGGGGCTCTGGAGAATGGAGAAATGAGCGACGGCAATCTGCGCAACCGACTTCGGCGTCCCGGCTCTCTCATCGCTCCAGGGTGGATAAGATCTTGCACACCATAAATTAGAGACCTACCCTTCCAAAGCAGCTTTGGTGTTATAAGCACTGGCTCTTCGGGAGCCAACATTGGTCAACCACGGCGCACTTTCGCAATCTCGTGTTTATGAGCTGCTCTGCTCAAAAGATGAGCGAGTGCGCCGCGCTGCATTCATCCTTCTGGAGACAAGTAATCCCGCCCTCAGGAGGAACAGTGAAGTTTTCCTTGAGATCATACGTTTTATTTGGAATGCTAATCCAAATTATGACGTCTATCGAGAGTTCAGCAAACGTCACCTGCTCGTCCCATATAAGGTTCACGAGCTTATCAGCGCCCGCCTTAATATAGAAAAACGAGAGCAACAGAGCGCACTTCTCGATCAGCGCACCGAGCCTAGGCGCCAACGTCAGGGCGGATTTTTTGCGCGACTGTTTGGGCGCTGGTGAAGGCCCTCGCGGCCTGCCGGAGCCGGGCCATCACCGACCACCGAACGGACTGTCGGTTTTAAGAGGAGCAAGACTTAGTCGGCGCAGCCCGCACTCGCTCAATTCAACAGCTTCACTTGACCGGACGATAGGTTGAGTGAGGCTGCTTCGCTGCCC
>JBATYU010000795.1:0-5033 GCA_049674245.1 Bradyrhizobium sp.
AGGATTTTGATCTCTCTCCACCCTGCTATCCAAACTACGGGGCGCCTGACTTTTGCCCCGGCAGGTCTACCTCCTGCTGAACACACCAGTCTTAACTGGACGCACTTCCGTACGGCGGGTTTTCCCCGATACGGCTGGAAGGCTGGCTTTTCAGATGGCGCCTTTCTGACTTTCACGCGCTTAAGTCTGCTCCCGACATTCGCAGCGTGTTGGCCAGTTTGCATCCACCCTTCGTACACTTCGTGATCCAACGGTTATCCCGTACTGAGCCGGGACGCGGATTCGATCGTGCACCGCCATGAAGTGGGATCACCACAACCCCAGGGGTCCTCGCTCTTGCCCGAGTTATGCTGTCTCGAGCCGTCATTACTTAGTCGACCCCATCCGTCCCACTCGTGGGCACATCGCATTTTCACCGCATGGCGGCTTATACGCGATGCCTTCGCTGTGCGGGAGCGCTGCGGACATACTGACCGAAAATAAAGAGGCTGCACGCAGTACGATCGAGCGCTTCGAGGCCGCGGTCAAGGGCAGCCTTCTTTCGGTCGAGCATCGACTTGTTGAAGCGCCCGCCTCATTTTCGGAAATGGCGCGACGTTACGATCTAAGCGTCGTCATGCAATCCAATAACGAGAATGGGGTGAACAATGACATTTTAATCGAGGCGACGCTGTTCGAGTCCGGAAGGCCTGTCATCGTTGTCCCCTACATACAGAAGGAAGGAATGAACCTCGATCGGATTGTGTGCTGCTGGGACGGCAGCCGCGCCGCGGCGCGTGCCATCAATGATGCATTGCCGCTGCTGCAAAAGGCGCGCGCCGTCGAACTGTTAATCGTCACCAACGAGAAAACCGGTAACGGGCGGGAGATTCGGGGCGTCGAAATCGGTAGTCACCTTGCCCGTCACGGTATCAAGGTCGAGGTCGAAATCCTTCCGGCCGCCGATATCGACGTGGCCAATGTCATTCTGTCGCGTGTCGCGGAGTGTTCGGCGAGCATGATCGTGATGGGCGGCTACGGGCATTCGCGGTTTCGCGAATTCATACTTGGGGGTGCGACGCGCGGCGTACTGACCACGATGACCGTTCCCGTATTCATCTCGCATTAGGAGGCTGCTCTACCGGGTGAGGCGGCGTTCGGTTTTGCGTGAGCCGGACCAGCATTCGTGATCTCGTGCCGAAACGCGGCCGGGAAACCGGCATACGTATAATCACGGGAGACAGCAAATTACAGCTAGGCGATAGCCAGCGGACTTGCGGGTTTCGGAACCTTGGCCCACAATCATTTCCAGTTAAGGGCCGATGGATCATTGAAATCTAAGCATTCCAGCGTCCGGACCCGGTTCGACAACACTTTAAGAAACGCAAATTCAGGGAGAAATTGACATGCGCAAACTCATGATGGCTGCGGCCCTTGTACTGCCGATGTTCGGCGGCGCGGCGGTGGCGCAGGAGACGCTCAAGATCGGCTATATCGACCCCTTGTCGGGCGGCGGCGCCAGCATCGGCGAAGTCGGCCTGAAGACCTTCCAATTTCTCGCCGACGAAGTGAATGCCAAGGGCGGCATCCAGGGCAAGAAGGTCGAGATCGTTCCGCTCGACAACAAGACCAATCCGCAGGAAAGCCTGATCCAGGCGCAGAAGGCGATCGACGCCGGGGTCCGCTTCCTCACCCAGGGCAACGGCTCGTCGGTGGCCGGCGCGCTGTCCGACTTCGTCACCAAATACAACGAGCGCAATCCCGGCAAGGAAGTCATCTACTTCAACTATGCCGCAGTCGATCCGGTTCTGACCAACGCCAAATGCAGCTTCTGGCATTTCCGCTGGGATGCGAACTCCGACATCAAGATGGAGGCTCTCACCAATTACATGAAGACGGCACCCGCCATTAAGAGCGTTTACCTGATCAATCAGGATTATTCGTTCGGGGAATCCGTTCGGTCAGCCGCCAAGGCCATGCTGGCCGCCAAGCGGCCGGACATCAAGATCGTCGGCGACGAACTGCATCCGCTTTTGAAGATCACCGATTTCGCTCCCTACATCGCCAAGATCAAGGCATCGGGCGCCGACACCGTCATCACCGGCAACTGGGGCCAGGATTTTGCGCTGCTCTTGAAGGCGGCCGCAGACACCGGGCTTAAGGTGAACTGGTACACCTATTATGCGGGCGGCACCGGCGGTCCGACGGCCGTCAAGCAGGCCAACCTCAACCATCAGGTGTTCCAGGTTGGCGAAGGCATCCCGAATCTCGATCACGCCTCGTCGCAGGAATTCGAAAAAGCGTTCCGCGCCAAGTACGATGTCAGCGTGTTCTATCCGCGCGCCGTCAACCAGATGCGGATGCTGGCGTTGGCGGCCGACAAGGCCAAGTCGATCGACCCGGTCAAGGTCGCGCTCGCGCTCGAAGGCATGGAGTTCGAGGTGTTCGACGGTGGCAAAGGCAACATGCGCAAGGACGATCACCAGTTCTTCCAGCCGATCTATATTTCCTCGCTCGGTGATCGCACCGAAAACGAACCGTTCGACGAGGAGAAGACCGGGTGGGGCTGGAAGCTCGTTGCGAAGATCGATACGCCCGCGACTGTGCTTCCGACCACCTGCAAGATGGAACGGCCGAACTGAACGTTCGCGCGTAACACGTCCGCCCCGAAAAGCCTTCGGGGCGGATGCGTCTCTTAATCTCGGCGGTGCGTCTTGCTTGAACTGATCGTCATATCCACGCTCAACGGCGTCCTGTTCGGCATGTTGCTGTTTCTGATGGCGAGCGGTCTGACCGTCATCTTCAGCATGCTCGGCGTGCTCAACTTCGCGCACGCCAGCTTCTACATGCTTGGCGCCTTCTTCGGTTTCCAGATCAGCCGCTGGTTCGGCTTCTGGCCGGCGCTGCTGGTTGCGCCGTTGCTGGCCGGCGCGATCGGCGCCGGCGTCGAGCGCTACGGCCTGCGCCCGGTGCACAAGAACGGCCATGTCGCGGAACTGTTGTTCACGTTCGGCCTCGCCTTCGTGATCGAGGAAGTCGTGCAGATCGTCTGGGGCAAGAGCCCGGTCGATTTCCGCGTCCCGCCGCTCCTGGATTTTCCGGCCTTCACGATCTTCTCTACCAACTATCCCGCCTACAAGATGTTCATGCTGCTGGTGTCGATCGCGATCTTCGCCGGGCTGTTGCTGGTGCTGAAGAAGACGCGGATCGGACTGATCGTGCAGGCGGCGCTGACCCATCCGCATATGGTCGGCCACCTCGGCCATAACGTCGGACGCATCTTCATGCTGGTATTCGGCGTCGGCACCGCGCTCGCCGCGGTCGCCGGCGTGATCGCCGGACCCGCGCTGGTGACGCAGTCGAACATGGCCGGGCTGCTCGGCCCGATCCTGTTCGTGGTCGTCGTTGTAGGCGGGCTGGGCTCGCTGTCCGGAGCCTTCGTCGGTTCCTTGCTGATCGGCCTGGTCCAGACCTTTGCGGTTTCGATGAACGGCTCGCTGTCCGGCGCCTTCGGTCCGCTCGGGCCTGCCTACGCTTCGACATGGCTTTCTGACATTTGGGGCGTGACCATCGCGCAGATCGCGCCGATCATGCCCTATGTGCTGCTGGTGCTGATCCTGATCTTCCGCCCCATGGGCCTGCTTGGGACGCGCGACACATGAGCGAGATCACCGCAAGCGCCGCACCGCCGCTGCCGGCCACGGCCGAAAAACTCAAATTCTACGGACTCTGGGCCGCTGCGGCGATCGCGCTGCTGCTGCTGCCCAGGATCTTCAGTTCGGGCGGTTCGCTGACGACGTTCAGCCTGATCGGCATCTCCATCATCTTCTCGCTGTCCTACAACATCCTGCTCGGCCAGACTGGCATGCTGTCGTTCGGGCACGCGGTGTATTATGGCCTCGGCGGCTTTCTGGTGATTCACGCGATCAACATCATCGGTGCCAACAAGCTGCCGATCCCGCTGCCTCTGGTTCCCATGATCGGCGGGTTGACCGGATTATTGTTCGCGGTCCTGCTCGGCTGGGTTTCGACCCAGCGCTCAGGAACGGCGTTCGCCATGATCTCGCTCGGCGTTGCCGAGCTGATCGCCTCGTCCGCCCTGATCCTGCGCACTTTTTTCGGTGGCGAAGCCGGCATCTCCGCCAACCGGACTAAGCTATTGCGCGTCTTCGACTGGAATTTCGGCCCGCAAATCCAGATCTACTATCTGGTCGCGGCGTGGACGCTGATCGCCGTCATCGCAATGTATGCGCTGACCCGCACGCCGCTCGGGCGCATGTGTAATGCCGTGCGCGACAATCCCGAGCGCGTCCAGTTCGTCGGCTACAACCCGCACGTGGTGCGCTATCTGGCATTCTGCTTCTCCGGATTCTTCGCAGGCATCGCAGGGGCGCTGGCGGCGATCAATTTCGAGATCGCCAACTCGGCCTATCTCGGCGCCTTGCAGTCGGGAACCGTACTTGAATCCACCTATATCGGCGGCATCGGCTTCTTCATCGGTCCCATCGTCGGTGCGATCTTCGTGACGTTCCTTTCACTCGGCCTCAGCGATCTGACGCCGGTGTGGCAGCTCTATTTCGGACTGATCTTCATCGCGGTCGTGGTGTTCGCGCCGGGCGGCATCACCGGCCTTGCGATGATGCATCGTCCGCTGCTGAAGGCCGGCACCCTGCCCAGGGTGCTGCCGAGCTACCTGATCGCCTTGCTGCCGACACTGGCGATGATCGCGGGCTTCATTCTGTCGCTTGAAACCATCGTGCATTACAGCGTCAATCCCGGTGACGATCCTCACATCAAGGCCTTCGGCGTCAGCTTCGATGCGGCGAGCCCGCTGATATGGGTGACGGCGGCAATTCTCCTGATTGGCGGATACCTGGTTGCGCGCAAGACCTGGACCTGGGTCGGATACGCCTGGGACGAGGCCACCAGCGTGGCGCGCGAAAAAGGAATTGCCGCATGAGCGCCGCGATCGAACTGCGCGGGGTAGAAAAAAGCTTTGGCGAAGTCGCCATCATCAGAACTATCAATCTGAGTATCGCGCAGGGCGACCGCCA
>JBATYU010000796.1:0-6162 GCA_049674245.1 Bradyrhizobium sp.
ATCAGCAGAACCCTGGCAGCAACGGAAACGAAGTCAGTGTGGCGCGAGGGGTTATGAACAACCTTATGTTTTGCTGAAACTACCTGATAAATAATAAATGATTTCAATTGGATACGAGCGGAACTGGCTCCCCGGGCTGGATTCGAACCAGCGACCATTCGATTAACAGTCGAATGCTCTACCGCTGAGCTACCGAGGAATAGGCGAAACGGCTGTTCGCAAGCGGGCAGCGTATAACGCAAGCGGGCAGCGTATAACAAAGCCTCTGGCGCTTGCATAGGACCAATTCGACGATGCTGGCCGCCTCCGGCAAGGACCGGAAACCCTATACAAGCCAGCAGTTTGCCGTTGCTTGTTGACGCCAAACCGCGGTTCCCCAGGAAGGCGCGCAACCGGCCTTGCCACCTACCTTGCCACTTGCCTGTGCACAGGACGGGCTCCAAATCGACTCAATTGCCACAAAAACTCTGTCGTCGCGGGCTTCACGGAGGCGATTCGATGCCAGACTCCATGCAGGCCGAACTCATCCGGCCAGTGCCCTCGACTATTCCCGGCGATATCCTCGCACTCAGCGACGACGAATGTTTGGCGCGTTTGGCGCGCGCCGTCGAGGTGCGCGATTCCGCGCAATTGGAAGAGGTCGCGCGATTGATCGGACGGCTCGCGGTGGCCATCGAATAATCAGGAATTTCCGCGACACGCGTGCGGGGCTTCATAGCGTCGGGCGGAACATTCGCCCCGCGCCGTGATCGCCGTGTTGCGTTTTTGATGACCTTGTATCAAAGATGCCACGATTTCTTCGCGCGAGCCATGTCCGCTCCGCCTTTCGGGGTTCGCCAATGTCCGGCTTTTCAACCGCACGCCAGAAAATGGTCGACTGTCAGGTACGCACCTACGACGTCACCGATGCCAGGATCATCGATGCGATGATGGCGGTCCCGCGCGAGGCGTTTGTTCCGGAGAAGCAACGCTCGCTCGCTTATCTCGATCTCGATCTCGACGTCAGCGATGGCGGCTCAGTCAAGCGCTACCTGATCAAGCCGGCCGTGACGGCGAAACTGCTGCAGGCAGCCGAAATCGGGGACACCGACAATGTCCTGGTCGTCGGCTGCGCGACGGGGTACGTCGCGGCGCTGGCTGCGCGCTTGGCGGCACAGGTGACGGCGACCGAAGGTGTTTCGGCGCTGGCCGAACGAGCAAGGGATATCCTGGGCCAGCTCGGGGTTGGCAATGTGGTCGTCAAAGCTGCGGCGGCTGCCGATGGCGATTCGCCGAACGGACCCTATGATGTGATCGTCCTCAATGGCGCGACCGAGGTGGCGCCAACCGGGCTCTACCGGCAGCTGAAAGAGGGCGGGCGTCTAGTCGGGGTGTTTGCGCTGGCTAAGCCAGCCCGGGCAATCTTGGTGACACATGCTCATGATGACTTCGGAAATCGGGCGCTTTTCGACGCCGCCGCCCCGGTTTTGCCCGGGCTGGAACGCCTTCCGGCCTTCGTTTTCTAGCCATTCCGCCCTACAGCGGCTGTTAAAATCCCGTTCTAAATCAGAAGTGTGACCGGGAAGCTGCACGTGAAGAGTTTCCACCGCTCATCGCTTTAGGGTGGTTCCGTTGCTCTTCCCCCCGTCCTATGTTGCGTCGGGGGACTGACTCTGAGTGAGGTGGGGACCCGGTTCTTGCCCTCGAACCGGGAGACAAAAACGAATGGAATACCAGGGATGTATGGGGTGAAGGCATTCACCGGAGCCGCGGCTGCGGTCCTTCTGATGGCTTACGCGGATCTGACGCCCGCCCTGGCGGATACGATCGAGGCTGCATTGGTGCGGGCCTATCAGAACAATCCGCAGCTCAACGCGCAGCGCGCCTCGGTGCGGGGGATCGACGAAAACGTGCCGCAGGCGCTGTCCGGCTATCGCCCGAAAGTGTCGCTCACGGCCTCCGCCGGTGTTCAATACACCGACACCAACATTACCTCCGGCGGCTCCCCGACCCAGATCGTGCGAACCGAAACCCACGGCGTCGACCCACCGCGCAGCGCCGGCCTCACGATCTCGCAGACTCTGTACAACGGCGGTCAGACCGCCAACAAAACCCGCGCGGCGGAGAGCCAGGTCTCGGGCGCGCGCGAGGGGCTGCGCGTGCTCGATGAGGCGGTGCTGTTGTCAGCCGCCACGATCTACATGGATTATTTGCGCGACGCCGCCATCGTCGAGGTTCAGAAGAGCAACGTCCGCGTCCTCGAACAGACGCTGAAGCAGACCCGCGACCGTTTCAATGTCGGCGAAGTGACGCGCACTGACGTCGCGCAGTCCGAGGCCCAGCTCGCCGCCGGCAAGACCCAACTACTGACCGCCGAAGCCAATCTGGTGACGACGCGGGCAAACTTCCGCCGCATCATCGGCAACGAGCCGGTGGCGCTCGCGCCGGGCTCGCCGGTCGATCGCTTTTTGCCGGCGACATTGCCGTCCGCGATCGAGCTCAGCCTCATTGAAAATCCGAACGTGACGGCGGCGATGTACGGCATCGACGTCAACTTTCTGCAGGTCAAGGTGAACGAAGGCGCGCTGTTGCCGACGGTCAGCTTGCAGGCCTCGGTGCAGCAATCCTACGAGCAGTCTTTGACGGTGTTCCGGGCGTTCGGCGCTTCCGCGATCGCGCAGATTTCGGCTCCGCTCTATCAGGGCGGCGCCGAGTACTCGCTGATCCGTCAGTCCAAGGAAACGCTGGCGCAGCAGCGCCTCAATCTCGAACAGGTCCGCGACCAGACCCGCGCCAACACGGTTACCGCCTGGGGCCAGCTGGTGGCCGGCAAGGCGCAGGTAGCGTCGGCGCAGGCCCAGGTGACCGCGTCCGAGATCGCGCTCAACGGCGTGCGCGAGGAAGCCAAGGCCGGACAGCGCACCACGCTCGACGTGCTGAACGCCCAGCAGGCGCTGGTGAATGCGCGGGTTGCGCTCGTCACGGCGCAGCATGATCGCGTGGTGGCGTCCTATGCGGTCTTGAGCGCAGTCGGACGGTTGTCGCCGCAGGTGCTCAATCTGCCGACCTCCACCTATGATCCGAGCGTGCATTACCAGCAGGTTCGCGATAGCTGGTACGGCGTTCGCACGCCCGACGGCCGCTGATCTTGCGAATGTTGAATCAGACCACTAGCCGGGTCATAAGCTTGCGATGAAGGACCGCTAACCTCCATTGCTTGCAATCGTTTGCAGCCATGACGTAGCCTTTCCTGGGGCAACAGAGCGATTCGCGCCGTTTCTCGCGTCAACAGGCTGCGCGCTTGGGTGCCCGAGCGGGGGAGGGGGAGCCGTGCGATGATTCGCCCGGCGCTTGATCTGGGGACAAGTCAGGCTTGTGCGATGAAAATGCCAGCCCGTGCATCCGGAACCGGCGAATCCCCTTGTGCTTCGTGTAAATTATCACGTTGATGATGTGGAGTCGGAGATGACGCAGCCTGCAAAGGTCCAGGAACCCTCGATGGAGGAGATTCTGGCGTCGATCCGGCGCATCATCGCCGACGACGAAGCAAAGCCGCCGGCGGCCGAAAAGCCGTTGAGCCCGGCCGCGTCGGCGGCGCCCGCCAGGCTGGAAAAGCCTGCGGCGCCTCCGCCTGCGCCCAAGCCGTCCGTGATGACTGACATCCCGCCGTCGGCGATTGCGGCAGCGAGCGCCGCGAAGGCGAAGGCGCCTGCGCCACCGCCTCCATCGCCACCGCCCGCTGCGCCTCCGCCACCGGCAGACGCTGCAAGCAACAACCAGGACGATATCGACGCATTGCTGTCCGGCCTCGATGAGGCGACATCGGCAGAGGAGATTCGCCCCTCCCAGCCGGACGGCGAGGTGTTCGAGCTGACCGACGAAATGGCCGTGCCGACGGCGCCACCGCAGCAGTCTTCGTTTCGCAAGGTGGAACCGCAGGACGATCTCGAATTCACCGACGCCGCCGCGGCGCGCGCGGTCCAGCGACAGCGCCCATTCGGGCCGCCGCCGGCTTTCGAAACTCCTCCGCAGGCTGCGCCTGCGCAGGCAATCCTATCGCATTCGACGGTATCGGCCGTCGAATCCGCCTTTAATACGCTCGCCCATACGGTGCTCAGCAACAATGCGCGGACGCTGGAAGATCTGGTCAAGGAAATGCTGCGGCCGATGCTCAAATCCTGGCTCGATGACAATCTGCCCGGGCTGGTCGAGCGCATCGTGAAGGCGGAAATCGAGCGGGTCTCGCGCGGTCGGTAAAACGGCCCCCGTTTAGCCATCCCTTCCGGTTTTATTGTGCTTTTGGCCCGGCCTGCCGTGTTGACTTGGCGGGCTCTGACGGCTTTCTAGCACCCCCATGATCGAGAAAAACTACCAGCCTGCCGACATCGAAGGCCGCATGTCCCGTCTCTGGGAGGAGGCCGGCGCGTTCAAGGCAGGGCGCTCCGAGCGCCGGGACGCAGCGCCTTTCACCATCGTGATTCCGCCGCCGAATGTGACGGGGTCGCTGCATATGGGGCACGCGCTCAACAACACCTTGCAAGATATCCTCTGCCGCTTCGAGCGAATGCGCGGCCGCGACGTGCTGTGGCAGCCCGGTACCGATCACGCCGGGATTGCGACCCAGATGGTGGTCGAGCGGCAATTGATGGAGCGGCAGGAGCCGGGCCGGCGCGCCATCGGACGCGCCAAATTCCTCGAACGCGTCTGGCAGTGGAAGGCCGAGAGCGGTGGGGTCATCGTCAATCAGTTGAAGCGGCTCGGCGCCTCCTGCGATTGGTCCCGCGAGCGTTTCACGATGGACGAGGGCCTGTCGCGCGCGGTCGTAAAAGTGTTCGTGGAGCTTCACCGCGAAGGGCTGATCTACAAGGACAAGCGGCTGGTGAACTGGGACCCAAAACTGCTCACCGCGATCTCCGATCTCGAGGTGCAGCAGGTCGAGGTCAAGGGCACGCTGTGGTATCTGCGTTATCCGATCGAGGGCAAGAGCTTCAGCCCGGACGATCCCGCAAGCTTCATCGTGGTCGCAACCGTGCGGCCCGAGACCATGCTCGGCGATACCGGCGTGGCGGTGCATCCGGACGACGAGCGCTACACGCATCTGGTCGGCCAACACGTGATCCTGCCGCTGGTCGGGCGCAGAATTCCGATTGTCGCGGACGAGCATGCCGATCCCGCAAAAGGTTCGGGCGCGGTGAAGGTGACGCCTGCGCATGACTTCAACGATTTCGAGATCGGCAAGCGGCACGGCCTGCCGCAGATCAATGTGTTCGACCAGGAGGGCAAGCTCGCGCTCCTCGACAACGAGGATTATCTGCGTGGACTGCCGGAGGGCTCGCTTCAGCTTGCGGAGGAATTCAACAAGATCGATCGCTTCGCGGCGCGCAAGCAGATCGTGGCGCGGCTTGAAGATTTCGGTTTCCTCGAGAAGCTCGAGCCGAACACGCATATGGTGCCGCATGGCGATCGCTCCGGCGTCGTCATCGAGCCGTACCTCACGGATCAATGGTATGTCGACGCCAAGACATTGGCGCAGCCGGCGATCGCGGCGGTGCGTAGCGGCGCCACGAGCTTCGTGCCGAAGAATTGGGAAAAGACCTATTTCGAGTGGATGGAGAACATCCAGCCCTGGTGCATCTCGCGCCAGCTCTGGTGGGGTCATCAGATTCCGGCCTGGTACGGGCCGGACGGCAAGGCCTTCGTCGCCGAGACCGAGGAGGAGGCGGTCGGCCACGCGCTCGGCTATTACGTCGAGCAGGAGGTGATTACGCCGGAGCAGGGGCGCAAGATGGCGCTCGATCGCACCAAGCGCGAGGGCTTCATCACGCGCGACGAAGACGTGCTCGATACCTGGTTCTCCTCCGCGCTGTGGCCATTCTCGACCCTGGGCTGGCCCGACGAGACGCCGGAGGTGAGGCGCTATTATCCGACCGATGCGCTGGTGACGGGCTTCGACATCATCTTCTTCTGGGTCGCCCGGATGATGATGATGGGCCTTCACTTCATGAAAAAGGCGCCGTTCTCGACCGTCTACATCCACCGCCTGGTTCGCGACGAGAAGGGCGCCAAGATGTCGAAGTCGAAGGGCAACGTCATCGACCCGCTCGGCGTCATCGACGAGTATGGCGCCGACGCGCTGCGTTTCGCGCTGACGCGCGAGGCCGCGCAAGGCCACGACATCCGCCT
>JBATYU010000797.1:0-2073 GCA_049674245.1 Bradyrhizobium sp.
ACCGCGACGAACGCGGCCTCGAGGTGACGGACGCGGCGCTGCGCGAAGTCGGCAGCGGCCATATGGTGACGCGCTGCGACACCACCAGCGCCGAGAGCGTCACGGCTGCGTCCAGGACAATCGAGAAATCGCTCGGACCCTGCGGCGTGCTGGTCAATACCGCGGCGGTGTTGCGGCCCGGCGGGCTTGACGAGCTGTCGCTGGATGAGTGGAACGCGGTTCTCGCGGTCAACCTCACCGGCTATTTCCTGTGCGCGCAGATTTTCGGCAGGCCAATGCGGAAGGCTGGCCGCGGCAGTCTCGTTCATATCGCCTCGATCGCAGGCACCCATGCGCAGGGCAAGAGCGGCGCCTACAGCGTCAGCAAGGCCGGCGTCGTGATGCTGTCGCGCCAGCTCGCCGGCGAATGGGGGCCGTTGGGCGTCCGCAGCAATGTCGTGAGCCCCGGCATGGTGATCACGCCGATGAGCCAGTCGTTCTACGACACGCCCGGGGTCACCGAGCGCCGCACCGCCGTGACGCCGATGCGGCGGATCGGCATCCCGCAGGACATCGCGGACGCCGTGCTGTTCTTGGCGAGCGACCGGTCGGCTTACGTCAACGGCGACGAGATCACGGTCGATGGCGGTTATGTGCGGACGGTGATGAACCTGATCCCGCGCCCGGGACACGAGTGAGCGCCGTGGGGCGTGCCCCGGATGCTGCGCAGCGCCACCAGCGCGTTCACGCGCGTCTTCGACGCGCTATGCTTGCGGCGTGGTGCGCTGCTGATCCAGGGTCCATGTTGCTCTTGGAAGGTTTGGGTCCCGGCTCTGCGGAGCAGCGCGAAAAGCGCTGCACCGCGTCCGGGACACGCGAGCGCAGTTGCCGACTCAATCGAACAAGCTCGACACCGACTCTTCCGCAGCGGTGCGGCCGATCGCCTCCGCGATCAAGGTCGCGATCGAGAGGGTGCGGATATTGGGAGCCTTGATGACGGCTTCCGTCGGCTGGATCGAGTCGGTGATGACAAGCTCTTTCAGCCTGGAGGAAGTGATGCGCGCCGCGGCGCCGCCCGAAAGCACGCCGTGGGAGATATAGGCGTAGACGTCCTTGGCGCCGTTGGCGAGCAGCGCGTCGGCGGCGTTCACTAGCGTGCCGCCGGAGTCGACGATATCGTCGATCAGGATGCAGGTGGAGCCTGCGACGTCGCCGATCACGTTCATGACCTCGGATTCGCCGGCGCGCTCGCGGCGCTTGTCGATGATGGCGAGCGGGGTGTTGATGCGCTTGGCAAGCCCGCGGGCGCGCACCACGCCGCCGACATCGGGCGACACCACCATGACTTTGGAGAGATCGAAGCGCTCCTTGATATCGCGCACCATCACCGGCGAGGCGTAGAGATTGTCGGTCGGGATGTCGAAGAAGCCTTGAATCTGCCCGGCATGCAGGTCGAGCGTCATGACGCGGTCGACGCCGGCGCGCATGATCAGGTTCGCGACCAGCTTGGCGGAAATCGGCGTCCGCGAGCCGGATTTGCGATCCTGCCTCGCATAGCCGAAATAGGGGATCACCGCCGTGATGCGGCGCGCCGACGACCGGCGCAGCGCGTCGGTAATGATCAAAAGTTCCATCAGATGGTCGTTGGCCGGAAACGACGTCGACTGGATGATGAAGGCGTCCGAGCCGCGGACGTTTTCCTGGATCTCGACGAAGATCTCCATGTCGGCGAAACGCCGGACCACGGCCTTGGTCAGCGGCAGGTCGAGCCCGCCCGCGATGGCCTGCGCCAGCGCGGGGTTGGAATTACCGGCGACAAGCTTGATGGAGCCGTTCTTGGCCGACATCGAGGCTTCCCCCCGTGTCTTGCTGGATACGACGTTCAGCATATCGGGTCTTCCCGCGGAACCGGCTTAATTCAACGAGCGAGGAGATATCAGGCCGGTGGCGGCGCTGGCAACCCATCGGGGCGGGTTTTCCTGCCCAAAATTCCTGAATCCGGTCAGGCGTTTGGGGGGTGGTTACCGGCCGGTGTACCCGAGCGCGCCCAGGCGGTAGACGCCGGAGGCGGGCGAGGGTGCGGGTGCCTCGGCG
>JBATYU010000798.1:0-4345 GCA_049674245.1 Bradyrhizobium sp.
TTGGTGGCGATCAGGTCGGCCGAGACACCCTGCGGCATGAAATAGGCCGGCACCGCGATCGAAGGGTCCATCGGCCAGGCGCCGCCGGAAGCGCCGATACCGACGCGGCTCATCGACTCCGCGCCGCCGCCGATCACGAGTTCGTGCTGGCCGCTCATGATCTGGGCGGCCGCGAAATTCACCGCATCGAGGCCGGAGGCGCAGAAGCGGCTGATCTGAACGCCCGGCACGGATTCGCCGAGCCCGGCTTTGATCGCGGCGAAGCGGGCGATGTCGCTTCCGGCCTCGCCGACCGGATCGACCACGCCGAGGATGACGTCATCGACGACGTCTTCGGAGAGGTTGTTGCGCTCTTTCAGCGCCTTTAGCGGCACGGTCGCGAGCGCGAGCGCGGTCACCTCGTGCAACGCGCCATCGGCCTTGCCGCGGCCGCGCGGCGTGCGAACGTGATCGTAGATAAATGCCTCAGGCATGACGCCCTCCTGATATGAGGATCATAATATAATAGCGGATTGCGCCCGGCGGTGGAAGGACTTCCCGATCAGAACGCTTCCGCCGCCAATTCCATGGTGGTGGCGCACCCGCTCTGGATGCGCGCGAGACGCACGTGGGTTTCCGGCAGCATCCGCTCCATGAAGAAGCGGCCGGTCACCAGCTTGGTCGTCAGATAAGGCGTCGCACCGCCGCCCGCAATCTTGTCCAACGCCACTTTCGCCATTCGCGCCCACATATAGCCGAGCGTGACGAAGCCGAACAAATGCAGGTAATCGGTGGCTGCCGCGCCGGCATTGTCGGGCTTCGCCAGCGCGTTCTGCATCAGCCAGGTGGTTGCCTGCTGCAAATGGCCGAGCGCGGTGCTCAAGGGGCCGACATAAGGCTTCATGCCTTCTTCCGCGCCGTGATCCTTGGCGAACGCCATCACCTCGGAGAAGAACGACATCACCGCGCGGCCGCCGTCGCGGGGCAATTTGCGCCCGACGAGGTCGAGCGCCTGGATGCCATTGGCGCCCTCATAGATCATGGCGATGCGGGCATCGCGCACGAACTGCTCCATACCCTGCTCGGCGATATAGCCGTGGCCGCCATAGATCTGCTGCGCCAGCACCGCATTGGCGAAACCGGTATCGGTGAGAAAACCCTTCATGACCGGCGTCATCAGCCCCATGTGATCGTCGGCTGCCTCGCGGTCCTTCGGGTCAGAGGAGCGATGCGCAACGTCGCTCTTCAACGCGGTCCAGATCACCATGGCGCGCGCCGCCTCGTTGAAGGCGCGGATCGTGAGCAGCGTGCGGCGGATGTCGGGATGCACGATGATCGGATCGGCCGGCTTGTCCGGGGCTTTCGGTCCGGTGAGAGAACGGCCCTGCAGGCGATCGCGGGCATAGGCCACGGCGTTCTGATAGGCGACCTCGGATTGCCCGAGCCCCTGCACCGCGACACCGAGCCGCGCCTCGTTCATCATCACGAACATGCCCTGCATGCCCTTGTTTTCTTCGCCGATCAGCCAGCCGGTGGCGTTGTCGTAGTTCATCACGCAGGTGGAATTGCCGTGGATGCCCATCTTGTGCTCGATCGAGCCGCAGGACACGCCGTTGCGTGCGCCTAACGATCCGTCGGCGTTGACCAGCACCTTCGGCACCACGAACAGCGACACGCCCTTGATGCCGCTGGGCGCGCCCTCGATGCGGGCCAGCACCAGGTGGATGACGTTGTCGGTCAGATCATGCTCGCCGGACGAGATGAAGATCTTGGTGCCGGTAATTTTGTAGCTGCCATCGGCCTGCTTGGCGGCCTTGGTGCGCAACAGGCCCAGATCGGTGCCGCATTGCGGCTCGGTGAGGTTCATGGTGCCGGTCCATTCCCCCGCCACCATTTTCGGCACGAACATCTTCTTCTGTTCGGGCTTGCCGTGCACGATCAGCGCCGCGGTGGCGCCCATGGTCAGCCCGCCATACATCGCAAACGCCATGTTGGCCGCCGACTGGAATTCGGTGACGGCCTGCATCAGCGTGACCGGCAGCCCCTGCCCGCCATATTCCGTCGGCGCCGAAAGCCCGAGCCAGCCGCCTTCGGCGACCTGCCTGAAGGCTTCCTTGAATCCCTTCGGGGTGGCCACGCTGCCATCGTCATGGCGGGTGCAGCCTTCGAGGTCGCCTGTGCGATTGAGCGGCTGCAGCACTTCTTCGCTCAGTTTTGCCGCCTCGGAAAGGATCGCCTCGCGCACATCGGCGGAAGCGTCGGAAAAACCGGGGAGATTGTCGTAGCGGTCGATTTGGAAGACGTCGTTGAGCAGGAAGCTCACATCTTCCACGGGGGCTTTGTAGATCGGCATGATGTTCTCCCGGCAAGGCAGACGGACGGACAGGTAGACTCGGGTGGCGGATCGCTTAAGCGAGATTTTCCGCCGCAGCAATCTCTCAGTTCCAAAATGGGACCTTAAATGGCTGTTGTGGCTTTTGGCAGCCAAAACAGCGCCGATTTCGCCGGAAGACCAACTTTTGGGGCCGGCAGCCCCATTCCTTAACCCGTTCTTTACCGTAACACGAAAAAGTCGGGAGCTGAGGCAGACGACCCGCTCAGAATTCGATTGTCTCTTCAGTGGGACGCGCGGGGAGGCTGAAGGCGCAGGTGGAGCGCCGGATCGGCGGAACCGGACAGAAGCATGAATTCGCGCGTATCTTGGAGTGTTGACAGTATAGATTCATCCGTGCGCGAGCGGGCCGAGGCTGCGGCGCGCCGCGCCGGAATGTCGCTGAACGATTGGCTCAATTCCACCATCGCTGATTCCGCCCCTCCGAATTTCCGCAACCCGGTGCAGCCGTCGCCGAGCCGGGAAGCCCGCGATGTCGCGGACATCCATCAGCGTCTCGATTCGATTACCCGCCAGATCGAACAGATTTCGCAGCCGAGGCCGCGCAGCGACGCGCCCCGCGGCGAACAGGGCGTTGCCCGCCAACTGAACGACGCGATCTCGCGGCTGGATGCGCGGCTCTCGCAAATCTCGAATCCGCAAAGCGCGCCGCGGCAAGCCCAGCTTGAGGACAAGCTGCGCCAGACCGAGATGGTCGAGCGCGCGGCAAACCAGGTCTATCGCCCCTCGCCGCCGCTGAGCCCGGCCTCGTTCGATTCCGCGATCGCAGAAATCACCGCGCGCCAGAGCGAACTTGATGGTCCGCCGCGGTCGATGCCGCCGCGCGGCGCGCCGCCCATCGCACCAGCCATGTCGGCGCCGGCGGGTCCGGATTTTTCCTCGCTGGAGCGCCATCTGTCCAAGATCACGAGCCAGATCGAGGCGTTGCAGCGACCCGACGGAATCGAGCAGTCGATCGCCGCATTCCGCGGCGAATTGGCCGAAATCCGCCACGCCATCACCGAAGCGATGCCGCGCCGCGCGATCGAATCGATCGAAAGCGAAATCCGCTCGCTGTCGCGCCGCATCGACGATACCCGCCAGAACGGCATCGACGAACAGGCGCTGGAGCGCATCGAGCACGCGCTCGGTGAAATCCGCGAGGTGCTGGGCTCGCTGACGCCCGCCGAGCAACTCGCCGGCTATGACGAGGCTATCCGCAATCTCGGCGCCAAGCTCGACCTGATCCTGCGCGCCAATGACGATCCCTCAACGGTGCTGCAGCTCGAAGGCGCCATCGCGGCGCTTCGCGCCATCGTCTCCAATATCGCCTCCAATGACGCCCTGGTCCGGCTTTCAGACGACGTCCGCACGCTGTCGTCCAAGGTCGACCAACTGGCGCAGGCGGGCGCCAACAGCGATTCCTTTGCCATCCTGGAGCAGCGCATCGCGGCGCTGACCTCGACGCTGGAAAGCCGCGAACGGCCGGCGGCAAATGACCATTCGGAATATCTCGAAGGCGCGCTGCGGGCGTTGTCCGACCGCCTCGACCGCATGCCGGTCGGCAATGACAGCGAGGCCGCTTTCGCCCATCTCGAACAGCGCGTGTCGTATCTGCTCGAACGCCTGGAGACCTCCAGCGATCACCGCGCCGGCAATCTCGGAAGGGTCGAGGACGGCTTGCAGGACATCCTGCGTCACCTTGAGAACCAGCACGCGAGCTTTGCCGCACTGGCCGAGAACAACAGGAACACAAGCCCGCCGCCGCCGATGGACTCCGGTCTCGTCGATATCGTCAAGCGCGAACTGTCCGACATCCGCTTCGGCCAGTCGGAAACCGATCGTCGCACCCAGGACTCGCTCGAAACCGTTCACAACACCCTCGGCCATGTGGTGGATCGTCTGGCGATGATCGAAGGCGATCTGCGCAGCGTTCGTTCCGCGCCGGCTCAACCGGCGGCATCGCCTGCGCCAGCCCCCGCCTCTGCCCCCGCC
>JBATYU010000799.1:0-4940 GCA_049674245.1 Bradyrhizobium sp.
ACCGCTCTATGTGGGCGACAGCGTTACGACCGGACCGGCTGCCCGGCTTACGATGCATCTGGGCAAAGATACAACGGTGCGGCTCGGTGAGCAGGCACACCTGGTCATCGATCAATTTTTGTCCGCGACAGGCGGCGAGATATCGCTGGAGTCCGGTCCAATGCTGTTCGACCGTCCAGGCGCTGGGCCGCGAATTCCAATGCAGATACGAAGTTCCTACGCTCTCATTGCCGTTCGCGGGACGCGTTTCTTTGCAGGTCCAAGCAACGGCGTTTTTGGCATATTCGTCGAGCACGGCGTCGTCGATGTTTCGAGCGGGGGAGGCACGGTGACCTTGCAAGCTGGACAGGGAACCAACATTGTCAGCCCGGGTTCGGCACCGACGACGCCCGTGCTGTGGGGCAAGGAGCGCATTAGCGCCGCTTTCGCCAGCGTGCAGCAATAGTTCTTTCGATCGTTCCTGAGATTTTTCGCAACTAACACGTTGCGGCTGAGCGTGCCGATTTCGACGGATTGCAAGACGGCAAATGGCCGACCGTCGTTCGTCGGGCCTGCAACAATTGGACCTATAGGCATGTCCAGGAAGGATGTCCTTGCCGCGCTGCTGCTTGGCGCCGGTCACCAGAAGATCAACGGGGCTGTTGGCATGCTCGAAGGCGCCAGGGCGATCGGACGCACGCTCGATCGAATATTCTGCGATCCGGTCAAGCTAGCCGAAATCGCTCATGCTTAGGCAGTCTGCACGGCGTCATGCTGCGCTCGCCGGCGGGGTTTTGGCATTCGCGGCATTCTTGGCTGCGATATCGCTGATGCCAAGAGAGTGGCGGAGCATCCTGCGGGAGACCGCAATCGACTTTGTCCTGGGTGCCGATCGGCGGATCAGGCCTTCGAAGACAACCGGAGTTCCGCTCGCAATTATCGATATCGACCGCCGTTCGCTTGAAGCATTGGGGCCATGGCCGTGGCCGCGCGACACGATAGCCCAGCTCGTTGAAGCCGTCGCCGACGGCAGACCGGCCGTCGTCGCAATTGACATACTGTTTGCGGAGGCCGATACGCGATCGCCTGCCGCGATTGCGCGTCAGCTCGGAAGCCTCACGAAAAATGCCGACATCGCATCGCTGGCCGCCACGTTACCGGATGGCGACAAGCGACTTTCCGATGCGATCAGAAGCATTCCCGTCGCGCTTGGATTTGTGCTCGACTCCAGGGGATCGAATCCGGTGCCCGGAGTGCCGGTTTTGGTGCGCGGCGGGTCGGAGGCGATCGAAGATGTCTGGCACATGTCTGCCGGCACGGCCCCCGCATCTCCGCTTGTCGGCGCGGTCGCGGGACTGGGAGCGCTTTCGCTGCCGGGCGACGCTGACGGTGCGGTTCGGCGCGTTCCGTTGTTCGTCGGCATAGGACAAACATTGCGGCCCGGCCTGGCGCTGGAGGCGGTCAGACTGCTCAACCATTCGTCGAGCTATATCATCGAATCCGATGCGCAGCTTCTTGCCGTCGGCCATCAGAAAATCCCGCTGCCCCGTGACGGGCTCTTGCGACTGGCGCCGGTCGATCCCAGGAGCCGCGATGCACGAACGATCTCGGCCGTCGATGTGATTGCCGATCGTGCAACACGCAACAAGCTCGCTGGCGTTGTAGCATTTATCGGGGGTTCGGCCCCGGAACTGGGCGGACTGCGCGAAACGCCGGGTGATCCGCTGGTAGCCTCGGTTCAGCTGCAAGCCGACGCGGTACAACAGATTGTCACGCAACGAGTGCCGCTAGGCGTGCCGTTCTTTCAGGAAATATTGCTGACATTTGTCTTGGGTGGCATCGGCCTGGTCGCTGCGATGGCGCTTTCGCCGATCCTCGGTGCCTCTGTTGTTGTAATCGCGATTGCCGCGACGTGGTTTGGAGCGGTGCTGCTTTCTGTTGCTTCCGACCGCCTGTTCGATCCGCTGATACCGTCGCTTGGCGCTTTCGCCGTATTCGTGACGACGTCGGTGGGCTCCTACGCTTTTGTCGCCCAACGCGAGGCTCGGATTCGAAGCCGGTTCGAACAGCATCTCTCGCCAGCGGTCGTTCGCCGCATTGCTGAGGAACCAGGCATTCTCAAGTTGAGCGGGGAAAGGCGTGAGGTCACAGCTCTCTTCACCGACATTGAGGGCTTTACCGCCATGACCCACCGTGCCGAGCCGGAGCAACTGGTCGCGGTGCTGGACGGCTATATCGAAGGCGTCACCACCATCGTCATGGCCAATGGGGGAATGGTTGACAAGATCGTCGGCGATTCCGTGCACGCCCTGTTCAATGCGCCGATCGACCTCTCCGATCATCCGCGGCGAGCCGTCGACTGCGCCATGGAAATTCGCACCTGGGCCAGGACCTATCAGTCGCGTCAGGAGGCAAAGGCCATTGGCCTTGGCCGAACCCGGATCGGCATCGAGACCGGACTTGCGATCGTCGGCGACATCGGGATCAGGTCCAAACTCGACTATACGGCCCACGGCGATGCCGTTAATTCGGCCGCGCGTCTGGAAGCAGCGAACAAGCAATTTGGCTCGACGATTTGCGTTGGGCCGGTTGCGATGTCGCGCTGCGAGGCCTCGCTTTTCCGGCCGCTCGGCGTCATCGTCTTGCGTGGTCTGGACGCGCCGATTGCCGTCTTCGAACCCTGGCCTTCCGGAACGTCGACCGGTTGGCGTGATCGCTACCTCGCCGCGTATCAGGCGATGGAGGCCCAGCCGGCGGCAGCTGCCGGGATGTTTGACGAGCTGGCCGCTGAATGCCCCCAGGACCAGGTGCCGCGGTCGATGGCGGCGCGTTTACGGACACCGCAACCGCCGTAACCGTGGCAGACTCATCATCACCGGCGTTTATTGCCACCTCGACGCCATGCCGCGCGAATATGCCTGCTTCAGCGTTTCCGCCCTGGTGCAAGAATTTACCGCCCGAACAGCCGCTCCATCAGCCAGCCGTCCAATCCTGCCGCGGATTCCGGGCGCGCCGAATTGCGCGTCGGCGCCGTCCAGTTCGGTCCGCCCACGGGTAACGGCACCGCCGGCGCCGGAGCGCGCGCCGAAGGTGCGGCGATCTGTGAGGCGACCTGCGCCAGATTGCCGAACGGGCCCGATCCTTGCGAGTTCGGTAGCGACGCCACCGGCACGCCCTGATGCGCCGCCTTCATGAAGCGGGTCCAGACTTCGACCGGCAGCCCGCCACCGGTCGCCTTCTTGGTCGGCGAGTTGTCGTCATTGCCGAGCCAGACGCCGGTGACGAGATTGGCGGTGTAGCCGATGAACCAGGCGTCGCGGAAATCCTGGCTGGTGCCGGTCTTGCCCGCAGCGGTCCAGCCCGGAATTTCCGCCTTGCGCGCGGTGCCGCTGATCAATGTCTCCTGCATCATGATGTTCATCATCGCCACATTACGCGGCTCGATCACCTGGCTCGGCTGATCGGCCTGGCGGGCGTACAACAACTTGCCGTCAAGGGTGCGGATCTTGGTCACGACATGCGCAGAGACGCCAAACCCTCCATTGGCAAATGGCGTATAGGCGCCGACCAGTTCGGTCAGCGACACTTCCGAGGTGCCGAGCGCGATCGAGGCATTAGCGTCGAGTTTTGAAGAGATGCCGAGCCGGTGCGCGGTGCGCACGACGTTCTTCGGCCCGACTTCCAGCCCGAGCCGCACCGCGACCGTGTTCAGCGACATGGCAAGCGCCTGCGTCAGCGTCACCGCACCAAAATATTCGTGGTGGTAATTTTCCGGCTTCCAGCCTTTAACGTCGAGCGGCGCGTCCAGGCGGATCGTCTCGGGGTTAAGGCCTTGCTCGATTGCGGTGAGATAGACGAACGGCTTGAACGCGGAACCGGGCTGGCGCTTGGCGGTCACCGCGCGGTTATACTGGCTCTCGGCATAATTGCGTCCCCCCACCATGGCGCGCACCGCGCCGTCCGGGGTCATCGCCACCAGCGCGCCCTGGCTGACGTTGAACTTGACGCTTTTTGCCGCGAGTTCGTCGATCACGGCGGCTTCGGCCGTGGCTTGCAGCCTCGGATCGATCGTGGTGTCGACCACGATCGACTGGTCGATCTGGCCGACGAGATCGTCGAGCACTTCGCCGATCCAGTCCGCCACGTAATTAATGGTGCCGGCGCCGGCCGGCTTTACGTTGATTGCGAGATGTCCGATCGAGGCCTTCGCCTGCGCCTCGGTGATGAATTTGGCGTCCGCCATGGCGGCCAGCACGGTCTGCGCGCGCGCTTGCGCACCTTCCGGATTGCGGTTTGGCGCCAGCCGCGACGGCGATTTGACAAGCCCCGCCAGCATCGCGGCTTCCGCGAGCGTCACGTTCCTGGCGGATTTGCCGAAATAGCGCTGCGCGGCCGCTTCCACGCCATAGGCGCCGGAGCCGAAGTAAACCCGGTTGAGGTAGAGCTCGAGGATTTCCGTCTTGGAATGCTTACGCTCCAGCCATAGCGCAAGCTCGACCTCCTGCAATTTGCGTTGCAGGGTGCGCTCCTGCGTCAGGAACAGGTTTTTCGCGAGCTGCTGGGTCAGGGTCGAGCCGCCTTGCGAGACGCCGCGATGCAGCACATTTGCGACCGCTGCGCGCAAAATGCCGACGGGATCGATGCCGTAATGCGAATAGAACCGGCGATCTTCGATGGCGATGAAGGCATTTTGCAGATATGGCGGCAGTTCCTTCACCGGAACATTGGCGCCAGCCATCTCGCCGCGCTGCGCCAGCATGCTGCCGTCGAGGCCGACAATCTCGATGGTTGGCGGCCGCTTTGGGATCTCGAGCGACTGGATCGCGGGCAGATGCGCGCCGGCCCAGACGACAACGCCGACCACGGCGATCGCCGCCCACAGGCCGAGCACCGCGATCCAATAGAACAGGCGCGACAGGCTGAGGCGGGACCGCGATTTCGCGCGGCGCTTGGCTCCGCCG
>JBATYU010000800.1:0-2190 GCA_049674245.1 Bradyrhizobium sp.
CGGCGGCTCCTGTTTTCCAAAGGACACGCGAGCGCTGGTCAAGATCGCGCTCGATCACGACGTGCAGCTGCGGATCGTGGAAGCGGTGCTCGCGGTTAACGACAACCGCAAGCGCGCGATGGCGCGCCAGGGTGCGGGTGCCGCCGGCGGCAGTTTGCGCGGCAAGACGGTCGCAGTCCTCGGCCTCACCTTCAAGCCCGATACCGACGATATGCGCGAGGCACCGTCGATCCCGCTGGTCACGGGTTTGCTCGACCTCGGCGCAAAGGTACGCGCGCATGATCCGGTCGGCATCGAGCAGGCGCGCAAGGAATTGCCCGACATCGAGTATTGCGACGATCCCTATGCTTGTGTGCGCGGCGCCGACGCGATGGTGGTGGTGACCGAGTGGGTGCAATACCGTACGCTCGATCTCGAGCGGTTGAAGCGCGAGATGGCGCAGCCGGTCGTGGTCGATCTGCGCAACATCTACCGCTCCGAGGACATGGCGGCGCGGGGTTTTGTCTATGAGAGCGTCGGCCGGCCGCCGCTGCGGGACTAGTGCTCTTCCTTCCCTTCTCCCCTTGTGGGAGAAGGTGGCACGGACGAAGTCCGTGCCGGATGAGGGGTTTGCATCCGCGGAGAGAGACCCCTCACCCGCCCTCGTTTCACTCGGGCACCCTCTCCCACAAGGGGAGAGGGGAAGAACCGAATGCGAGCAGCAATTGCCCCACAGCTTCGACAGCCCACTCCCGATCGACGCCGTGCTCGACGATCTCTCGCGCACGCTGGAAAACCGCAATGCCGCCGTGCTGGTGGCCCCGCCCGGCGCCGGCAAGACCACGCGGGTGCCGTTGGCGCTGCTCGACGAACCCTGGGTGAAAAACAAAAAGATCATCGTGCTGGAGCCGCGACGGATTGCGGCGCGTGCCAGTGCCGAGCGCATGGCGAAGACGCTTGGCGAGCGCGTCGGCGAAACCGTCGGCTACCGCGTCCGCTTCGGCTCAAAAGTCTCGCGCGCGACCCGCATCGAAGTTGTCACCGAGGGCATTTTCTCGCGCCAGATTCTCGACGATCCGGAACTATCGGGCGTCGCCGCGGTCCTGTTCGACGAATTTCACGAGCGTTCGCTCGATGCCGATCTCGGGCTGGCGCTGGCGCGCGATGCGCAAACCGGCTTGCGCGAGGAGCTGCGCATCCTCGTGATGTCGGCGACGCTTGACGGCGCACGGGTCGCAAAGCTGCTTGGGCAGGCGCCGGTGATATCAAGCCAAGGCCGCGCCTTTCCGGTCGAGACGCGTTATCTCGGCCGCAAGGCCGACGCGCCGCTGGAGCGGCAGATGGCGGATGCGATCGTATCAAGCCTGCGCGCCGATCCCGGCTCGGTGCTGGCGTTCCTGCCGGGCGCGGCCGAAATCCGCCGCACCCAGAATTTCCTCGGCGAGCGCGTGCATGATTCCGGCATCGAGATTGTGCCGCTGTTCGGCGCGCTCGACGCCGCCGTGCAGGATCGCGCCATTGCGCCGGCCCCAAAAGGATGCCGCAAGGTCGTGCTGGCGACCTCGATTGCCGAGACCTCGCTGACCATCGAAGGCGTCCGCATCGTGGTCGATTCCGGCTTGTCTCGAGTGCCGCGCTACGAACCCGACATTGGGCTGACGCGGCTGGAAACCGTGCGCGCCTCGCGCGCCGCGGTCGATCAGCGCCGCGGCCGTGCCGGGCGCACCTCACCCGGCATCTGCTACCGGCTGTGGGACGAGCCGCAGACCGCCTCGCTTGCGGCCTACACCCAGCCTGAAATCCTCTCAGCCGATCTATCGTCGCTGGTGCTCGACCTCGCGCACTGGGGTGTGGCCGATCCTGCCACGTTGGCGTTTCTCGATTCCCCGCCGGCTCCCGCGTTGAAGGAAGCGAAGAGCCTGCTCGCTGAGCTGGGCGCGCTCGATGGCGACGGCCGGATCACCGCGGAAGGCAAAAGTCTGCGCGCGCTCGCATTGCCGCCGCGGCTGGCGCGCATGATCGTGGATTCGCACCGGCTCGGTGCGGGTGAAGAGGCTGCGGAAATCGCTGTCGTGCTGACCGAGCGCGGGCTTGGCGGTGACGGCGTCGATCTCGATTTTAGGCTCGATCAATTCCGCCGCGATCGTTCGCAGCGCGCTATCAGCGCGCGTTCGCTCGCGCAGCGCTGGGCAGCGCAGGTGGCTTCTACCG
>JBATYU010000801.1:0-4751 GCA_049674245.1 Bradyrhizobium sp.
ACGTAGAGGTGCGGGTACGCATCCAGCCGGCGGTCCAGCGCTGCGTCGAGCGGGCGGTGGTCGAAGGCCCGAGGGTCGCATTGGACGATCGCCCTCGCCCCGGCCGGGAGCCTTCGATCACGCTGGAAGCAAAAGCCTGGTTGACGTCGCTGTCGCGCCGGAAGGCGAAAGAGCTGGGTTATCCGCATGAATTGTGGACCACGCGGCTGCTCGCCCGCCACGCTCGCGAGCACGGTCCCGCCGAAGGGCACCCGTGCCTGGCGAACACGAAAATGACCGTCGCGCGAGTAGCCGCCAGATTGGTCTTGCGCAGGCTCAAGGGGAGGGGGCGCAAATCCTCGCCATCGAGCGTCAGGATGTAGAAGGCATACGGCTGGACTTCGTCATCGTGCTTGCGCGAGTGCAGGACATTGAAATCGGGAACACCGTCAACCCCAAGGATGACAGCTTCGCCATCAACGAACTAATCTGCTCAACACCGAGGACAACGAGAAGAGTTTTGCAAACGTCTCAGAAGTGACCGGAAATAGCCGGATCAAAATGGAGGGGGGGGTTGCAAAACCAGGTGAGAGATTTCAACGGCTTAGCCCGAAAGCCGTTGTGCTACCGTTACACCATTCCCCAATTGATTTATGAACAAATTCAATGTCTTACGGAATTGTCCGGCAGTCACCCGCGAGGCGATCAGGCAAATCGCGATGCGGGACGCCGCGCCGTTCTACCCGCTACCTGCCGGCCTTGGCAAGCGCGCGTCGTTGCGGTCTTCGAGCCGCGGCCGCCGTTCCGAATTTGCACGCACGCGCGAATTCCTCAAAGAAATCGGGCGACGCGAATTGCGCTCGTGATGCGCGAGCGCGCGCAACGTAACCACCTCTTCGCGTGCGCGGACGCTTCGCGAGCGTGCGGTGAGGCGGGCTTTTCGTCGTATTCAAAGCAATGCTGCGCGGGGGCGATTGAACGTTCTGTTGCCCATCCTGAAGGCGGGGCCTTGTCGTGTTCGACAAACGTCTAGCGTGGGGACACTGGCGGCACAGCGGCGCATAAGACTTACGGCCAAGGGCCGCAACTTGCCCCTGCTAACCGGCCATGCAATGCTGACAGGCAAAAGAGGGGGAACGGCGGGGCCAAAAGAGGCCCGCGCGTATCCCGGCTGCAAAAGCCTGGTGTCGGGGCTCGTCGTTTTGGAGACTTTCATATGAAGTTCAAGCATATCGTCGGGCTGCTTTGTGCCGCCTCGGTTTCGGTTGCGTTCGCAGGCGGCGCGTTAGCCGAGGACGTCGTCAAGATCGGGGCGGTGTTTCCAATGAGCGGCAATGCCGCCAGCGCCGGCGTCCATGCCAAGGCCGCGATCGAGGTGGCAATGGATATCATCAATAATGCGCATCCCGAGCTCGGCAATTTCCCGCTCGCGAAGAATGCAGGCCTTGCGGGGCTTGGCGGCGCCAAGGTCGAGGTGGTGTTCGCCGACAATCAAGGCAGCCCGGCGACCGGGCAGAACCAGACCTTGCGGCTGATCACCGAAGAAAAGGTCGCAGCACTCACCGGCGCCTACCAGTCCGGCATCACGCTCACCGCCAGCGCGATCGCGGAAAAATACGGCATTCCCTTCCTCAACGGCGAGTCGGTCGCGGCTAACCTCACCGAGCGCGGCTTCAAATGGTTCTTCCGCACCACGCCGATCGCAACCGATTTCGTCAGGGTCTATTACGACTTCCTGGCCGACATGAAAGCCGCCGGCGCCAAGACCGACAACGTTGCGCTGGTCCATGACAACACCGAATACGGCAGCTCGGTCGCCAACACGATTGCGACCGGCTTCAAGGACAAGGGGCAGCCGATCGCGCTCGATGTCGCCTATGCCTCGAATGCCACCGATGTCCAGAGCCAGGTGCTGCAGCTCAAGGAGAAGAAGCCCGACGTCGTGATCATGATTTCCTACACCTCGGACGCGATCCTGTTCGCAAAAACCTTCCAGGCGCAGGACTACAAGCCGCCGATACTGCTTGCCGACGACGCCGGCTATTCCGATCCATCCTTCATCAAGTCGGTCGGCAAGATTTCGCAGGGCGCATTCAATCGCTCGGCGTGGAGCGTCGGGCCCGAGGGCTCGCCGACTGCCATCATCGCCAAGATGTACAAGGAGAAGAGCGGCGACGACATGGACGATACGGTTGCGCGGCAGATGACGGGCTTTTTCGTGCTGGTGGAAGCCATCGACCGCGCCGGCTCGACCGATCCTGCAAAGATCCAGGCGGCGTTGAAGGCGACCGACCTCAAGCCCGATCAACTGATGATCGGCTACAAGGGCGTCAAGTTCGACGACAAGGGGCAAAACGTTCTCGCCTCGGCCATCATCATCCAGCTTCAGGATGGCGAAAATTACGTCACGGTCTGGCCGAAGGCCAATGCGGCGAAAGAACCCATCCTTCCTTATAAAGGCTGGTGATTATTTGAAAGGCGGGACGCGGATGTCCCGCCTTCTTTCCTTACGATGACCTTTGATCGCAACGACGCGGCCTCATGTCTTTTGTCCTTGTGCAAGTGATTGTCGGCGGACTGTTGCTGGGTGCGGTCTACGCCCTGTTTTCCTCCGGGCTGACCCTGGTCTGGGGCATGATGAACGTCGTCAACTTCGCGCACGGCGATTTCGTCATGCTCGGCATGTATGTCGCCTATCTCGTCTACACGTTGCTCGGCGCGGGGCCGCTGGTCGGCGCGCCGCTCGCCATGCTGGTGCTCGCCACGCTCGGCGTCGTCGTCTATTTCGGTTTGATCCGCGACATCATGAAGGGGCCGATGCTGGCCCAGATCCTCGGCACCTTCGGGCTTGCGCTGCTCTTGCGCTATTCGGTGTTCTGGTGGTTCGGCGCCAACTTCCTGACGCTGCCGGAAAATCTCGTCGGCGGCACGCTCGATCTCTATGGCATAAGGATCCAGGCGTCGCGCCTGCTCGCCGGTGTCGTTGCGCTAATGGTGACGCTCGGCTTGCATCTTCTTTTGACGCGCACCTCGTTGGGCTCGAAGATGCTGGCGGTCGCCGAGGATTCCACCGCCGCGCAATTGATGGGGATCCGGCCGGACAGCATGCAGGCGGTCGCCTGGGCGATCGCGGCGGGGGCGACCGGTCTTGCCGGCGCCTTGATCGCGACCTTCTTCTATATCGTGCCGACGGTTGGCGAGACGCTTGCGATCGTTGCCTTCGTCACGGTGTCGCTGGGCGGGTTCGGCAGCGTGCCAGGCGCGCTGGTTGCGGGCCTCCTGATCGGCGTCATCGAATCCCTGTCGGGATATCTGATCGGCGCGATCTATCAGGACATCGTGGTCTACTCGCTGTTCCTCGGCTTCCTCTGGTTCAGGCCGCAAGGTTTAATGGGGAAATCCTGATGGGCAAGCTGTGATGCGGCGTCTGGCGTGGCTCTCGGTGGCTCTGGCGCTGGTGATCGCATATCCGCTGATGTTCTCGACGCCGTTCCAGCAAAGGCTCGGCGCGCTGGTGCTGCTTTACGCGATCGCGGCCTCGGCCTGGAATATCGTCGGCGGCTATGCCGGCCAGGTTTCGGTCGGGCACGTCGTGTTCTTCGGATGCGGCGCCTACGCCGCGATGGGCGCTTACGCCCATTTCGCATTGTCGCCGTTGATCGGAATTCCCGCCGGCATTCTCTTCAGCGTGCTGATCGCGGCCGTGGTCGGGGTGCCGACCTTGCGCCTGTCGGGTCATTATTTCAGCATGGCGACCATCGCGGTTGCCGAACTCGCCCGCCTGATCGTCACCAACACCGACTATCTCGGCGCGGCGGTGGGCTTGAGCGGTCCGACCGTAGCTCGCAACGTCTTCGATCTCTCCTTCATATCGGCGCTGCCATATTACTATCTGTTCCTGGCGATCCTGATCATCACGCTTTCCATCACCTGGTGGATGACCCACAGCCGGATCGGCTTCTATCTGCGCGCCATCAAGGATTCAGAACGCGCGGCACGCTCGCTCGGCGCGCCGGCGAGCCGCACCAAGCTCTATGCCTACATGCTGAGCGCGGGGCTGACCAGCGTCGCCGGCGCGCTGTATGCGATGATGTTCGGCTTCGTCGATCCGGAATCCGGCCTCGGCATCCTGATATCGGTGAAGATGCTGATCATGGCGGCACTTGGCGGCGCCGGCCTGTTGTTCGGGCCGCTGGTAGGCGCCGCGATCCTGGTGCCGCTGGAGGAAATCTCCAACAGCCTGCTCGGCGGCAAGGGCGCCGGCCTGACCTTCGTCTTGTATGGCGCGATCATCGTCTTGATCGCGCGCTTTCAGCCGGGCGGCATTTTGGCCTTGATCAAGCGGCACCTGGAAAAGCGCGGCAAGGCAGCGGAGGCCATAGTCGCTGCGGGAGCAGGCCATGCTCCTTGAGGCGCGCGACATCACCAAAAGCTTCGGCAGTTTCAAGGCCGTCGATGGCGCTTCGGTGACGCTGGAGCAGGGCGACATCCTCGGCCTGATCGGGCCGAACGGCGCCGGCAAATCCACCTTCTTCAACTGCCTGACCGGCGATCTGTTGTCGACATCAGGCCACGTGCTGTTCGAGGGCCGCGACATTACGAGCCTGACGCCGGAGGCGCGCGCCGCGCTCGGGCTGGCGCGCACCTTCCAGGTGCCGCAGACCTTTGAAGGCATGTCGGTCTTGGAGAACGTGATGATCGGCGCCTTCCTGCGCACCTCCCATCGCACCGAGGCCGAGACCAAAGCCCGCGCCGTGCTGGAACGCGTCGGC
>JBATYU010000802.1:0-1786 GCA_049674245.1 Bradyrhizobium sp.
CTCGATGCTCGACGGCATCCAGGCCCACGACATGCTGAAGGGCGTGCGCGGCGGCGATCCCGTCAACCGCGAAGCACTCGCCGAAATCATCGTCAAGGTGTCGCAGCTCGTCAGCGATTTCCCGGAAATCGTCGAACTCGATCTCAACCCGGTATTCGCCAGCAAGAAGGACGCGATCGCCGCCGATGTGCGCATCGTCGTCGACTTCGACCACAAGCCGCGCCCGGCACCGCGCTCGAACGAGGAAATCGTCACCGCAATGAACCGCATCATGCAGCCAAAGGCGGTTGCCGTGATCGGCGCCTCCGCCGAAGACGGCAAGATCGGTAACTCGGTGATGAAGAACCTGATCAACGGCGGCTACAAGGGCGAGATCTATCCGATCCATCCGAAGGCAGCCGAAATTCTCGGCTACAAGGCCTATAAGAGCGTCAAGGATGTGCCTGACGTAATCGACACCGCGGTGTTCGCCATCCCCGCAAAATTCGTTGCCGGCGCGCTCGTCGAATGCGGCGAGAAGAAAATTCCCGGAGCCGTTCTTATTCCCTCAGGGTTCGCCGAAGCGGGCGCGCCCGAATTGCAGGCCGAAATCGTCGAGATCGGCAAGAAGTACAATGTCCGCCTGATGGGGCCGAATATCTACGGCTTCTACTATACCCCCGCCCATCTCTGCGCCACGTTCTGCACCGCCTATGACGTCAAGGGCCATGCGGCGCTATCGTCGCAATCCGGCGGCATCGGCATGGCCATTATCGGCTTCTCGCGCTCCGCCAAGATGGGCGTCTCCGCGATCGTTGGGCTCGGCAACAAATCCGATATCGATGAGGACGATCTGCTCGCCTTCTTCGAGCAGGATCCGAACACCAACCTCATCGCGCAGCACTGCGAAGACCTCAAGGACGGCCGCGCCTTTGCGGAAGCCGCCAAGCGCGTTTCCAGGAAGAAGCCGGTGGTGGTGCTGAAAGCGGGCCGCACCTCGGCCGGCGCCAAGGCGGCTTCGTCGCACACCGGCGCGCTCGCCGGCAACGACAGGATCTACGAGGACGTATTCAAGCAGTCCGGCGTGATCCGCGCCCGTAGCTTAAGGCAATTGCTCGAGTTCGCGCGCGGCATCCCGGTGCTGCCGACCCCGAAGGGCGAGAACGTGCTGATCATCACCGGCGCCGGCGGCTCGGGCGTGCTGTTGTCGGACTCGGTGGTCGACAACGGCCTGTCGCTGATGACGATGCCTCCGGATCTGGACGCGGCGTTCCGAAAATTCATCCCGCCGTTTGGCGCGGCCGGCAATCCCGTCGACATCACCGGCGGCGAGCCGCCGATCACCTATGTCAACACCGTCAAGCTCGGGCTATCCGATGAGCGCATCCACTCCCTGATCCTGGGTTACTGGCACACCATCGTGACGCCGCCGATGGTGTTCGCCCGCAACATGGTCGAGGTGAAGAAGGACATGGAGGCCAAAGGTTTCGTGAAGCCGATGGTCGCCTCGCTCGCCGGCGACGTCGAGGTTGAGGAGGCCGCCGAATATCTCTACCAGAACGGCATCCCCGCCTATGCCTATTCGACCGAATTGCCGGTCGAGGTGCTAGGGGCCAAATACAAATGGGCGCGCGGCGCGGGCCTGCTCTAACGGGAACTCCATTGAAGCCTTGTTCCGCGGTGAATTTTGTCGCAGCGGAACCGGAACGTACAAGCGTCCTCCGTGGTTGAACGACGGCACAAACCTTTGGAGGACAGAATGAGGAATAGTCTTGCTGTTGCACTGATCGGGGCATCGCTGTTGGCG
>JBATYU010000803.1:0-2619 GCA_049674245.1 Bradyrhizobium sp.
GCGCCATAGCGCTTGTCGGCTTCGTCGGCCGCGGCCTCTAGTCTCTTCAACTGGTCGGCGCCGGCGTCGATCAGCGCGACATCGGCGGCATATTTCGTGGCGAGCGCGGCCAGCCGGTCGACCGGCGTCGAATATTTGCGCGAGGCGGCGCGCAATGCGAACAGCCGCTCCTCGATGCGCTCGAGCTCCGCCGGATCGAAATCGGCCGCGGCCAGCGCTGCGGAAAGATGCTGATCGGCCTCCTCCAGCGCGTTGATCGCGGCATCGATCGCCTTCACCGCGGGCTCGACCAGATCAGGCGAATTGGCGGCCCGGCGCTCCAGCCGCCGCACGGCCGCGGACAATGCCGCCACCGGCGAATGATCGCCGCCGACCGCTTGCTGCGCTTCGCGCAAATCTTCTGCTATCTTTTCACCCTGCATCATCGTCGTGCGCCGCTCGGCAAGCACGGTTTCCTCGCCGTCCTTGGGCGCCAGCGTCTTCAATTCCTCGGATGCATGGCGCAGATAATCCGCTTCGCGCGCGGCGCGTTCCATGCTGGCGCGATGCTCCTCAAGCGCGGTGCTGGCGGCCCGCCTCGCGCCCCACAATTGCTCCAGCACTGCTACCTCCTTCTCAAGCCCCGCGAACGCATCGAGCAGGCGCCTATGGGTCGAGGCATCGACCAGCGCCCGCTCATCATGCTGGCCATGAATTTCCACCAGCGCGGAACCTACCGCTTTCAGGGTCTGTACGCTGATCGCCTGATCGTTGATGAAGGCGCGGGTGCGGCCGTCGGCGAGCTGCACGCGGCGCAGGATCATCTCGCAAGAATCCGCAGCACTGGTTTCTTCGAGCCCGTTGTCGGACAGGATGGCGGTGGCCGGATGGCCTTTCGGCACGTCGAATACCGCGGTGACCTGTCCCTGCTCCACGCCATGACGGACAAGGCCCGAATCGCCACGACCGCCGAGCGCGAGCGCAAAGGCATCGAGCAGGATCGATTTGCCCGCGCCGGTTTCGCCGGTCAAAACCGCTAGCCCACGGGAAAATTCGATATCGAGCCGTTCGATCAGGACGATGTCACGGATCGACAGACGCGCCAGCATGAAAGATCAATCCTGGTGTGGTGGATCGTACGAATCCATTCGCCCAAACGGGCGCTTTCTGGGTTTAGCAAATTTCGGATTCGGAAGGCTAGCCGAGACCCAACTTCTTGAAGGCTTTGGAGATATAGGAACCGGTATTCTCGCTCGGCTCGACCCCGCCCGACTTTACAAGACTATAGGCGTCCTTGTACCAGCGGCTGTCGGGAAAATTATGCCCGAGCACGGCGGCCGCCGTTTGCGCCTCGCCGACGATGCCGATCGCCATATAGGCCTCGGTCAGCCGCGCCAGCGCTTCCTCGACGTGCCGCGTGGTCTGATACCGCGTCACCACGGTCTTGAAACGGTTGATGGCGGCCGTGTAGTCGCGCTTGTCCATGTAGTAGCGGCCGATCGTCATTTCCTTGCCGGCGAGCTGGTCGCGCGCCCCTTCAAGCTTGGCCTTGGCGCTGACGGCATATTCCGACGTCGGGTATTTGCGGACCACCTCTTCGAGCGCCGCCATGGCTTTTTCGGTACGGCCCTGGTCGCGGGAGACGTCTGGAATCTGGTCGTAGTGCGAGGCCGCGATCAGGTATTGCGCATAGGCCGCGTCGGGACTGCCGGGATGCAGCGTCACGTAACGCGTCGCCGAGCCGATACAGTTGTCGTAGTCGCCGGCGTTGTAATAGGCATAGGCCGACATCAACAGCGACTTCCGGGCCCAGTCGGAATAAGGGTGCTGGCGATCGACTTCCTCGAATTTCTTCGAGGCCGCCTTCGAATCCTTGCGCTGGTTCATCAGGTACAAGCCCTCATTGTAGAGCTTGTCCGCCGGCTCATCGACGAAGGTGTCGTCCTTGGCGAAGAACTTGTCCCACAGTGCGCCGGTGCCGCATCCGCTTAAGGGAACAGCAAGCGCAATCAGCGACGCGGCCAGCCGCAGCCGCCGGGCGGCCGCGCCAGCCGAAACCCCGCGTAGTTCGCGCATGATACGCTGTGCCGACATAAATCTAAGACCTGACGCCAATCTTGAAGCCTGACGCTGATGCGGTATTGGCCCGCGCGCCATGACCGCCGTCATGAACGCAACCGCTGTGCAGTGCCTATGGCGCCTGCCATGCAACCAAGGCCTGTGTACCCGAAAAACAACCGTTAACCAACCGCATAGGCGGGCATTTCGCCCGGATTAAGGCGATCCCCCGCGCGATCGCGGCCAATCATTGGTGACTTGCGGCAAATCGCCGGCCAGAGCCTTAGAGCGAGATGACTTTTCTTCGAATCGTCATCCCGCTCTATCCTTTTGTTTGAGCATGATCTTTTTCGGAAAACCGGTATCCACCCATCGGGTCGTGGCCCGAGGGCATGCTTTTGCGGATCATGCTCTACCGCGCACAAAACAGGCCCCAAAAGGGGGCGCTCGGACGTAAGTTCCAAGGGAACTGGGTTTTAGGAAACGTCGGGACCGTAAGCCGGGGCGATCATGCCGCCTGCCATCCCGCGACCGGCCTCGGCGTGAGCGCGCGAACGGCGCGCCACTTCGGCGGCTTCGACG
>JBATYU010000804.1:0-3511 GCA_049674245.1 Bradyrhizobium sp.
GCGTCTGGCCGGTGGCCGGCTGCGACGAGGCCGGGCGCGGTCCGCTGGCGGGTCCGGTGGTGGCCGCCGCGGTCGTGCTCGACCCGAAGCGGATCCCGAAGGGCATCGACGATTCCAAGCGGCTGACTGCCGAGCGGCGCGAGGAATTGTTCGAGGCGATCTGCGCGACGTCTTCGTTTGCGATAGCCTTCGCGTCAACGGCACGGATCGACCGCGATAATATCCTGCGCGCCTCGCTATGGGCGCTGGCGCGCGCCGTGGCTGCGCTGCCGGAGCCTCCAAGACATGTGTTCGTCGACGGCCGCGACCGGATCGACACGCGTTGCGACTGCGACGCGGTGATCGGCGGCGATGGCCTCGTGATGTCGATCGCGGCCGCATCGATCGTCGCCAAGGTGACGCGCGACCGCCTGATGTGCGCGCTGGCGCAGGATTGCCCCGGATATGGCTTCGAGTCCCACAAGGGCTACGCAGTACCGGAACATCTGGAGGCGCTGGCGAGGCTAGGACCGAGCGCGCATCACCGCCGCTTCTTTGCGCCCGTCGTCGCCGCGCGTGAGAAACATCGACCGTCGGCCGCTGAGCGCGACCTCTTCAACGTCGATACGTCCATCGACATTGAGGTATCGGCTTCGCTGTAACGCGATGGTTGCCTCTTAGACCCACGCGCTCTATCAAACGTCTGGGACAGAATGGGGCTGGCTCACAGGGTTGGTCCCGCATTTCAGGCGTTTCATGCGTTTCACTTCCCTGATTATCGAGCTGATCCGCGCCCGCCCCCGGCTGGTGGTGTGGATCGTAGTGCTGTCTCAGGCAGCACTGTGGCTGCTCGTGCCGCTGATGTTCTATCGCGGGCCGCCCGGCGAGCTTGCGACCGTGCTCGCTTTTGGCCGGGAATATCAGGTCGGCACCGATCTCGGCCCGCCGCTGGCGTTCTGGCTCGCCGACATCGCGTTCCGCGCCGCGGGCAACCACATGTTCGGCGTCTATGTGCTGGCGCAGATTTGCTCGGTCACGACGTTCTGGATCCTTTATCATTTCGCGCGCACCATCGTCGGCGGACAACAGGCGGTGCTCGCGGTCTTGCTGACGATAACGATTGCCGCGTTCGGCTCGCCCGGCGCCGAATTCGGCCCGGCGGTGCTCGCGCGTCCGCTCTGGGCGTTGCTTCTGATGCATTCATGGCAACTGATCGGCCAGAACCGGCGCAACGTTTGGTTCGCATGGTCGATCGAAGCCGGCCTGTTGCTCTTGACCACCTCCGCAGGGATTGTCCTGTTGCTGCTGATCGCGGCATTTGCGGTCGCAACCGAGCGCAGGCGGCACACGCTGTTGTCGATCGATCCGTTGTTTGCGCTGCTCGTGATTGTCGTGTTGGCGTTGCCATATTTGATCTGGGTGATCCGCGCCGAGGCGTTGGGACTGCCGCCGCTGCCTGGGGTCGCTGATCTCGGTGCAAGGGCGTTGAACTGGGTTTGGTTGCTGGTGAGCCTGGGGCTTGCGATGTCGGGAATGCTGCTGCTGGTGCTGCTCAATTCCGGCTGGTTCGGACGCAGGATGGAAGAAGCCCCGATCATCTATCGCCCGCCGGTCGAGCCCTTGGCGCGCGATTTCGTTTATTTCTTTGCGATTGCGCCCGCGCTTGCGGGAAGCCTGGTCTCTGGGCTGTTCGGCCTCGATCACGTGGTCGGCGGATCGGGTGTCGTGCTCTTGATGTCGGGGCTCGCCGCGATCGTCGCGACCGGCGATCTGATCCAATTGCGGCGCCAGCGCCTGTTGCGTTTGATTTGGGCGGCTGCGGTCCTGACACCCGCGCTTTCGGTGATCCTGACGACGTTGTTCGTGCCCTGGACCGGCAGCCGCGAGGTCGCGACTTCGCTGCCGGCAAGTTCGATCGCGCGCTTCTTCGGCGACAGCTTTGAGCGGCGCACCAATCAGCGGCTGGGCGCGGTCACCGGCGACGCGCAGCTTGCGAGTTTGGTCGCGCTGGATGCCGCCCGCCCGCATTTGTATCTCGAAGCAACTCCCGAGCGCACGCCGTGGCTGACCTTGGCGAGGTTCAACGAGACCGGCGGGGTCGTGGTCTGGCGCGCGTCCGACACCGCCGGAACGCCGCCGGCCGAAATCGCGCAGAAATTCCCGGGCCTGGTGCCGGAAGTACCGCGGGCGTTCGAATGGCTGGTGACCGGCCGTCAGCCCTTGCTGCGGATCGGCTGGGCGATCGTGCGGCCGAGGGGGCACTGACCTTCAATTGAGCGGTTGCGAAATTGGAGTGCGAAAGATGGATTTGAATCCGCCCGAAGGCTCGAAGGTCTGGATCGCAAGCGAAGGCGGCGATGCGACGATCGTCGTTCCGCCGGCAAGCGGCTTCGGACGCTATTTCATCGGCTTCTTCCTGTTGTTCTGGCTCGGCATGTGGACAATCGGCTTCCGCGACGCCGCTACAAAGATCATGTCGGGAGCGACCAACAACGGCTTTCTCGTCTTTTGGCTCGGTGCCTGGACGCTAGGCGGAGCTATCGCAGTCTACACGCTCTATCGCGCGTTCCGTCCCTCGGTGCCGGAGACGCTGGGGCTGAAACGCAACAGTGTCGCCTATGATTCGGGCGTTGCGCCGCCACAGTTCAACTCATACTGGGGCTATCGGAGCCCGAAGGATAGCTGGAACTATGTTTTTCCCAAGCGGGTCCGGGTCGAACTGGGCCGAAGCCAGCTGCAATCGTTGCGCCTGCGGGAAACCGAATCCGGCAACCGCTTGACCGTCGATGTCGGCGCTCAGCGCGTCGAGATTGCGCCCACGGCCAGCGAGGTCGAGCGCGAGTGGCTGGCTCGCCTCTTGGCCCAGCGCTATTCGCTACCGCAGGTATTTGGAACGCCGGCGCCGGCGAACTGAAGACGAACTCAATGCCGAAGATTCAACCGGCCAGCGCTTTCGCGATCGCGCGCAAATCCTGCCACGACATCCGCTTGTAGGACGGCGAGCGCAACAGATAGGCCGGATGGAACGTTGCTATCGCGCGGATGGTGCGGGTGCCGGTGTCGTAGTCGAACCAACGCCCACGGGTTCGCATGATGCCCTCGCGCGTCGACAGCAAGGTCTGGGTCGAGGGATTGCCGAGCGTTACCAGGATATCCGGATCGACGAGCTCAATCTGGCGCTGAATGAAGGGAAGACAAATCTGGGTTTCCTGCGGCGTCGGCGTGCGGTTGCCGGGCGGGCGCCACGGAATGACATTGGCGATATAGGCCTTGCTGCGGTCGAGCCCGATCGCCGCGATCATCCGGTCCAACAGCTTGCCCGAACGTCCGACAAAGGGCAGGCCTTCGAGGTCTTCGTCGCGCCCCGGCGCCTCGCCGACAAACATGACCCGCGCTTTCGGATTGCCGTCGGCAAACACCAGCCGCGTCGCGGTGTGTTTTAGCGCGCAGCCGTCGAATTTTTCCAAGAGGTCGCGCAGTGCTTCCAGCGTCGGCGCGGTCCGCGCCGCCTCCCGGGCCGACGCGATCGCTG
>JBATYU010000805.1:0-17897 GCA_049674245.1 Bradyrhizobium sp.
GGGACGGTCATCGTCAATAATGCGGCCAACATCACGGCAGCAGCCGGATGGGGAATCGACGCATACAATTTCGGAAGTGGCAACGTCACGGTCAACGACGCTTCGGGGACAACTGTTAGCGGAGCACAGTACGGAATTGCAGCCTATTCGGAGAGTGGGGGATCGGGCGATGTAACTATCAACGTCGCCCAGAACGCGACTGTAGAGGGAAGCTCGATCTATGGGATACTCGGCTTCAGCGCAGGAACTGGAAGTATCTCGATTACCACTAGCCCGGGCGACCTAATCACTGGACCTTCGGGCAATACCGGGAGCACTGGAGTTACCGCGACCAATGAGGCGGCTTCTATTCCCGCATCATCAAATAGCTTGATCGTCGTAACTACCTACGGGACGATCAATTCCGGCACAGCTCTCACAGGCTCGGGAGATCCTCCCGCGGGGATCACGGCCGGCTATCTTGGGGGATCCACTGATCCCACTAATTTTCCTTTGACGGCCATCAACGGCAGCGTTGTCGTCAACAACTTTGCCAGTATCACCGCCGCGGCTGGCGATGGCATGCGCGCCTACAACTATGGAATTGGCAATGTCACGGTCTTTGATGACGCAGGGACCATTACCGCGCTTGGTGGCGCGAGTCCCACCGACGGCCACGGCGTCGGAATTGGAGCCTACAATTACGGCACGGGAAATGTCAGCGTCTCGACCGCGCTCGGAATAGTCATTAACTCCGGAGGCTCCGGTATCAACGCCTTCAATCTAGCTCCGTCCGCTCCGGCCAACAGCACGGTTTCCGTAGTTGCGCATGGAACGATTACATCGGGGTCGATTCCGACCGGTAATGGAAGCCCGGCTGCAGGCATTCTGGCTGGCTACAATTTCAACGGATCGCCCGACAATAATGTTGCCGGCTCCTTAATTGTTGATGATTACGCATCCATTTCGGCGCCCAGTGGCACCGACGGCATAAGAGGATTCAATTACGGGATTGGCGATATTACGATCATGGCGGAATCGGGCGCCGTTATTTCCGGGGGGCGATATGGAATTGCTGCCGTCGGACATGATGGCGGCAATGTACAGATCAACAATTCATCCACGGTGAGCGGTGCGACAGCGGGAATTCTTGCACAGGACACCGGCGCAGCCGCAATCTCCATCAATAATTCCAGCGCTGGGGTGATCGAGAGTTCCGGAAGCTCCTCAATCCCGGCAATTTCTATCGTTGACGATCCCACTGGCCGTGCAGTCATAAATAATTTCGGAAAAGTTGAGGCCAGCCAGAACTCTGCTGCCGGCCTTGCCATTCTTGAAACCGGCGGCAGCGTAACAATAAACAACAGCTCTTCGATCGTCGGCGGCGTCAACTTATCGAATGCGATCATCAACAATAACGTTGGCGCAGATTGGGAGTTCGCAGGGACAAACACGTTCTCCTCAGGCGTCAACATCATCAACAATGCTGGCACGATTAACGGCCAAGGCGCCGCCGGCGGCATTCAGATAAGCGCCGGGTCCCTTGATATCGTCGGCGCCCTGAGCGGAACTGTGGATCTGGCGATCGGTAACGCTGCCATGCTGGAGCTCAACGGCCCCGCCTCCGTCGGGGAGACAGTGACCTTCCTAGGCACTCAAGGCACGCTCAAGCTCGACCACTCATTGACTTCGCCGTTTGTGGGTCAAATCGCCAACCTCACTGGCACTTCTCTCGTTCATGACAATATCGATTTAGCAGACTTGGTTTGGACTGGAACGGGATCGGCCAGTTACACCGCAAACACGGCGACAAGCGGTGTTCTTACCGTCACTGACGGCAGTGGCCATTCCGAACACTTCAATTTGATAAATTATACGGGGTCTGGAGTCTTTACGGCCCAGAGTGACGGCAATGGTGGAACTCTTGTCTTTGATCCGCCTGCCTCCTCCCCATTGGCAGTAATCACGACGCCTTCTTTCGCATTTCTGGGCGGAGAAGCATCGCAACATGTTGATGGGGCCGGCCCGCTTTCTAGTTCTCATTTTGTCGTTGACCCACCGGGCGGCGTCACTGCTGACCAAGATCTCGATCGCCCTCGAGATCCTATTGTCGATTCCAAACCGATCGGTTTGACCGAATGGCACTTCGCCGCTGACCAAGCAAAGTCCAATCTACCGCCAAGCTCGCAAGCCTTGACGCAGTCTCACGAAGGGACGACCGGCAGTCTCGGCAATGGTGCTTTCCAGGAGATTGGGCGGATGTGGGGGCACGGCGGCAACGATAATTTTCAGCTTAAACCTGAACTCGGGGCCAGCAATTCTGACGGATTCGCCGAGTTGGCTGATTCGATCAGTTTGAAGCACTCTGCGATTGGGAAGAGCGCCGATTTTCAGGCGATTGCGCATCCTGCGCACTGGGACGTACTCACTGATCCGAGCCACCATGAGAGCGCTGTTTCAAGCGCTTCGCCTCATCTGACAAATTCGGATCATTTTTCATCTTACCATCTTTGGGCATGAACAAGTGACGCGAGCGGCAGGTCTATCATTTTCAAAGCCTCGCCTTCGCCCATTAAAAGAACTGAAACGGCAAACTCCCAGAGCGCGCCCCCTATTGCAGGGAGCCGGGTCAGGATGAGCGGACTTGGAGCAGCGCGTTGCCCGCGATTGCAGAAAGGAAAGGTGCGGTTAAGCCGCGGTCGGCACAACGGTAGTATTCGGGTCCTATTTGACGGGTACCAATCTCCCGCGTCTTTGCAGCGGGATTATATCGAGCAAATCCCGTTCACTGAGGTATGAATGTTAGCGACGCGGCCCACTGCCGAGCGAACATCACAATGCGATGCCTCTTATTGCGGCTTTCGCCTACCGGGCCAGCAGAGAATGTCGCCGCTGGAGCTCGCCTTCGAAGCTGAAATCGATCTAACTTACGTAGGCGGAATAGGACGAGGTAAGCGCAATTCAAGCCTCCTAGTCATGGCACGCATTCCAGATGCTAATGTCATGTGTATTACCTGACCGCGAATAGGGAAGTGCGTCCTAGCGTATTTGCTCCCACGCGCTAGGTTGGTGGAACGGCTCAGCCCAGCCAGGCCCATACTCGCTTCGCAGTTCAGGAAATTGCGCGCTATAGTCCAGGCGAAATTTTCGCAACGGGCCTTGTTGGCGCACTCGGCTCTCCGGTTGCGCAAGCCAAGCAGGGTGACTTCTTCTCAAAACTACGTTCACAATTTTTCCCGGAACTAGCCAATCGTCGGGCTCGACGGTCGGCAGGTTGCTGAAGCAAATGAAGCAATAAAAGTCATTGGTGCGAGTTTCATCTCTCTCGCTCAGCAGCCATTCGCGAACATTCGTGCGGACGTGATACTTGATTGTAATATCCCTGCCGCTGAAGCCTATGATTTGCGTTGTGCCAATCCTCGAACCGCTTAGACCAATTTGCGCTAGCCAATTATTGATATGTTCCTCCGCCGAGGGCATGGATTACTCCCCTAGCCAGTCTTTCGCCTGGTTCCAGGCTTTGCGAAGCGCGCTTTGTTCCTTCGTGATCGTGAAATAAGCCCCCATCACTAAGCAGTTCGGTTCAAAGCGGCGCCACAAGCCAGGGCGGAAAAAACGCTGACAGCCCAAGCATTAGTCATGTTAGTCGGCGCAATGCGGCGTCCAAAGACACCTACTGCGCAATTTCATGCTGATTGCTGAGAACAGTCGAAATATGCTCGCGTAGCCGCTCTCTCCGTGTAGCCCAGAACGATTCACAATCGTGAATTTGGCTGGGCAAATTATCTAGTAGATGGATCGACCGATAGTGCTCTCGGTCGCCCTCGAACGTGTAGCCGCGCCCGATATTCCTCTCGTAACCGATGCAAGGTGGCTCTCCGTTATTCAATTCCAACATTTTGCGTATGAAGGAGGACCACCGGTCCGCAGGCGAGACCAACTAGAGATTTAACCACCCCCGGGGCAGTATTGACACCGAGCCAGTGCTCCTGCGTGGCCCTTGCAATTTGCGCAAAATGTCTAGGCGCAGTATAATAAGCGGCATTTTCAGTTGGATTTGCGTTGCTCTGAGGTTCACAAGCGAGAGCCTCCGATGAAGGTAGCCGACATCAAATTTGCAGCCCTTACATCGGCGCTAAGCTTAGCATGTTTGGTTCTAAGTTCGTTTCCGGCTGAGGCTGATGTATATCCCGTCAGCGGGGTTTGGGCGGCGCCCAATCCTGGGTTTCCCATCGCAGCAGATGAAGCTTGCCTCATAATAAAGACGTTCGGCGTCGAAGTGCTGGCCCGTAAGTCTATCGCCGAGATGATGATATTCACGAACGACAAGCGATACGACGTTAAAAGCAACGTGCAAATGGACAACACCCTTCAGTCGGCGAGGGCGGCTGAAGGCGGTTACTGGATAACTGAGTTGCCCAATGCGAGGGAGCGATTTTGGTTCAGACGAAAGATCACCTTTTTCTTGGCGATAGTTGATCCTGTGACTATTGAGATCAGAGACCTTTCGCGCAGGACACGATTTGTAAAGTGCGGCCCGCGAGGCAAATTGCACACCTGAATGGCAAGGGAAATTCTTGCGGCTATTACTCCGGTGTCGCCTTGTCACCGAGAGTTAAGTTAAGCCATTGGCGGAAGCCGTGATCAAAACCGGCAGGTCCGCTTTGTTCTCGATACCAGTCACTGCTATGCATAAGTGCCAGGTCCGAAAAGTGCCAGCTACGGACTCATGCACCGCAGCAAACAGCAAGGCTATTCGATCACCTCGTCGGCCCGGGCGAGCAGCGTCGGTGGGACAGTGAGACCAAGCGCCTTGGCGGCCTTAAGGTTGATCGCCAGCTCATACTTGGTCGGAGCCTGCACCGAAAGGTCGGCGGCCTTCTCGCCCTTGAGGATGCGATCGACGTAGCCTGCCGCGCGCCGATACTGATCGATCGGATCAGGCCCGTAGTGCGTCCGACCCGCGCCACGACGCGCGCGATATTTCCACGGGCATGGAAAATTTATTCATTGGCTCCTCCCGGATGTGTGAGCCACGTCATACTCTCCACTCCGACACACGTCATAACCTGAAATTGCTGCAGTACGACAGCACCCGTTTTGCGCCTTATGTACTCGGCCAAGAGTCACATGAGCCTGCGGGCTTCCGATGCCATACGTGAGGCCGGATTCATTTTTCTAAAATTGAAAAAGTGACGACCGGCTTTCGCGTGACTCAACAAATTTCGGCTTGAAATTGTAGGAGGAAGAGATGAGTTGGACACCAAAAGTGCAATTCAAAAATCCGAATTCCGCCGTTCGTCCGACGGACAAGGAGATATCGACCAGGTTACTCCAAGGACGCGTCAGCAATACCGCCCTAAGTATCCACCAGGCAAAGAAGCGTGAAGGCTTTGGCGTCCCGGTCCCGTACGCGCGGCCAAGGGTCGGTCGCCAATTTCACCATGATCACATTCACCCGCCACATAGGCATGCGATCGAGGTCAGCGATCCAGGTTTAGACAGAAGCGATGAAACTGCTGTCGCCATCAACCCTAAGAACTCGCGCAACATTGTCGCAGGGGCGGCCAGTTTCAATGGCACACAATTTATCAACACTGCTTACGTCACCAAGGACCGTGGCATGACATGGAAGACGGTGACGGTGCTCACAGATACTGATGAAGGAGCGGGAATCGCTTTCGACGATTCACATAACTGCTATTATACAACGATGCAGGGTGGCTTCTTCCCAGTGTGCGTCGTCAGCCGAGACGGCGGCATGACGTGGAGCCAGCCAGCAGCTTTCGGTTTCGGCGACAAGACGGCTGTGGCAGCGCGTGGCAACATCGCGCTCTGCGGGTTCGATCGTCTGAACACCGAAGCCTGCGCATTCACATTGGATGGGGGGCTGAATTGGACCGTGCACGATTTCACGGATAGCGGCCTCGGAACAGCGCCATTGGTCAGTTACGATCACCGGCACTTTTACATCATATACGCCGCATTGGATAACAATCTCAAAATCTACGCGAGCCACGATCAGGGCAAAACCTGGACCGGCCCGACCACAATTGTCGCCGGGAACGCGTTTGAAAGCACGATTGCTGGCCCACTTTCGTATGAAGGCGGGGCGCTAACCAGCCCTGGTACAAACGTTGCGATCGATAGACATGGCCGTATTCATGTCTTGTACATCGACAGCAATAGGCGGGTGCCGATGTATACGTCGAGCCACGACCACGGTGCGACCTGGAGCAGCCCGGTCAATGTAAATCCGAGGCGAGCCAACGATGCACACATGTGGCCGTGCCTCTCGTGCACCAAACATGGAGATCTCCAGGGCGGCAGCATGGTCTACGATCAGACCCTCGGCAAGTACTCGATTCTTTTGCACCTCAAGGCTGAAGATGAGGATGAATGGAAGACCTTCGAGGCTGACAACGGTCCGTGGTCGGCCGCAGGACCATCGCCGAACTTCCGAATTGGATTCGGAGACTATTTTGATTGCGATAGCCTGCCGGAGTTTGGAATTTCGGTGATGGCTTGGTCCGAGACTGCCAACGGACAACAACCTTGGCAATCATGGGTGCGGATTGTGGACCGGTGGGAATGGGAGGACGAGCGCGTGAGTGCGCTCGAGGATGAGATCTATCGCCTAACGGAGGCCTTTGAACTTGGTGAGCTTCCCTTCCCGAGGACAGACGAAAACGTCGCAAGGTTCAACGCGCGCGTCGAGGAATTGCGGAAGACGCAAAGTGCGGCACAAATCGCGCTGCAAAAGCGTCGAGATTCTAACCATGTGCCGGCTGAGTGATGCCGATGACGCAGCAGAATAATTGAAACGGTCTCTCAAAAGGGTTGGCGCGACTGCGAAAGCAGCCGCGCCCTGTCGACTAGCGCAACAAGCATATCGGCCGCATGACTATGTCCGCACTGGGGGTCAAAAGCTGAAAAGCTCAAGGCGAAGCGACCACCGGTCCGCGGCGAAAACCGCCTAGAGATTTGACCACCCCCCACCCTTTTCCCGTTCGTTAGTAGGGGCGCGCGGGGGATGCAGAGATGGCATCCAAACGTGTTCTGGATCTTGACGGTAGCCACCTAGCGCCAATTGGCGCGAAGTCATCTTCGCCATGTGGAGTTGCTGGAGATGCGAAAATCGGCAAATTTGCCGATTTAGCTCAAACTGCAAATTTGCAGTTTGATCGGTGCTCACCTCCGCGGGCCCCCGCCGATGGACACGGCCTGCGTAAGCCAAGTCGTTTAGACCAGACGGACGATCAGGATCTGGCACTCGATCGGTGTACTCAGCCGCGAGGGTCGTAAAAGCGGCAACATCAAACTCTGCCGGAATGCTCCCCGCATCGGAACAAGAAGCGTCGGCCTCGGCGCGGAAGTCGAATGCGAAAAAGCGTATTGACTACCCGAACACTGCAGCCCTTAGTTTCGCTAAGTGTCACAAGCTCACGCTGGAGAAGCCGCAATGGTGAACACGAAGGAATCTAGATTGCGCGAGGATCACTGCTGCTCTACCTGTTGTGGCCCGTCGTCGTCACGACGCGGTTTCCTCGCGGGGCTCGGCGCGCTCGGCGCGGCCTCGGTTCTCCCGACCTTCGCCGCGCGTGGACAGACAAGGCCGGCGCTGATCGATACCCACCTTCATTTTTATCCGCCCGAGTATCAAAAGCTCTGGCTGGATTACGAAGATGCGCGCAAGCAGCCGCATTTCCCCGGTCAGGTCGCCTGGGCCCGCAGTAAGCTGATCGAGGACATGGATCGGAATGGCATACGTGCGGGCATCCTGTCGCTCGCCTCCACCCCAGGCGTGTGGTTTGACGTCGGGCCGGCTGAAGCCGGCCGGCTCGCCCGCGCGTGCAATGAATACGCGACCGAAATGATGCGCGACCATCCAGGTCGATTCGGCCTGTTCGCAACCTTGTCGATGCTGGATGTCGATGCCACTCTTAAAGAGATCGAATATGCCTTCGACACACTAAAAGCCGATGGGATCGGCTTGCAGAGCAGTTATGGGGACAAATGGCTCGGAAATCCGGCTTACAAGCCGCTGCTTGAGGAACTGAACCGACGCAAGGCCGTCGTATATGTGCATCCGCTAGTCGCGAGCTGCTGTAGTGCGCTTAGCGTCGGGACCTTTCCGGCAGTCATCGAAGTCCCGCACGACACCACGCGGACGGTTACGAGCCTGCTGCTGAGCGGCTCGTTTGCCCGCTACCGCGACATACGATGGCTATTTTCGCACGCCGGGGGCACGATTCCGATGATGGCCGGCCGGATCAACTCGTTTTACGGCGGGCGGCCGAACCTGAAGGAATTCGCGCCGGAGGGGATCGAGGGGGAACTTCGACGGCTTCATTACGACACTGCAAACGCGACCTTCGCGCCGTCAATGGCCGCGCTGATGAAGCTCGTGCCGATCTCTCAAATCACCTACGGTACCGACTATCCCTATTTCGGTTTTGACCAGGTCGCCGACCTGCAGAAGCTCGGATTGTCGGCCGGAGATCTCGACGCCATTGGCCATGAGAATGCAACGCGCCTAATTCCTCGGTTGCGCGCTTAGCGTCCCTACTGGGTTAGATACGCCTGCCATAGATCAATCGCGCCGTTACGACCGTGGTCCAGACAATTCCGTTCTGCACCCCAAGAACGGACATATAGCGACCACTGCGACATTTCCGTTTCGTGCCAAATGCGGAAGTCGTACCTCGTGCCGAATTAACGTCGGAAAGCGGGCGCGCCGCGCTACTTCGATTGAAGAATGCCCAAAAAGCCTTGCAGAAACGCGGCGCCTGCGCTTAGGGCTAGGTACCGGAGTCGTCGCCGCCAACCAACCCGCCTCTGTTGTTCGGACCGTCCCCATACCTACCACCGTCCCCACACCAACCGTCCAGATACCCACCGTTGTCCCTACACCCACCGTAGTTCATCCACCCCCTATACGTCGGGGCGTAACTCATGCCAACCGCACCGTGGTGGGTCCTGACACCTGACCTATGATGATTTGGATTTGTGTATGCAAGTGCGAACGTACTTGAGAGCGCGAACGCAGAGGCTAGTGCCAGGGTCACAAGTTTCATGGTGATCTCCTTTGTTTTCTAGATAAGAGACAACCGCCCCGTCGCCATTAAAACCTTGTTTAAGCACGGTGGAAGACGCAAAGCTGTTCACATCTCACAGCGGTCGAAGCGCTCGATTTCCGCTCACAAATCGGTCAATTCCCGATCGGGTCCTAATGCCGCACGTTTGTGTTAGACCTCGGCAACGACCCGGTTTTCGATCGCGCCTATTTTGTCGACCTCGCACCTGACCGTATCGCCGACGACCAATGGTCTCGGCGGCTTGAAAGCGAAGCCAACGCCGCCCGGAGTTCCCGTGAAAATGAGATCGCCCGGCTCAAGGGTCATGGCCTTTGAAAGCTCGGCGATCTGCTGCCAAATATTGAAGACCAGATGCCGGGTGTTGGAGTTCTGGCGAAGCTCGCCGTTGACCAAAGACCGCACCCCCAGAACGTGCGGGTCTTCGATTTCATCGGTAGTGACGATGCTCGGGCCAAAGGGACAGTGCGTATCGAACGATTTTCCGAGCATCCATTGAGGGGTTTTCTGCTGCCAATCGCGAACTGTGACGTCGTTGCCGACCGCGTAACCGAAGACATAGTCCGGGGCGCGCTCCGCCGAGATTCGACGGCCCTTCTTGCCGATAACGACAACGAGCTCCACTTCATAGTCAAGCTGATCCGATATGATGGGCTTGTGTATTCCGCCAAAGGGCGAGTTTACTGAAGTTGGTTGCTTGCAGAACCAGACCTGCTCGGTCGGAATCTTCACTCCCGCGTCCTTCGCCTCCGCGATATGGTCCGCATAGTTCAGCCCTATGGCGAGAATCTTGCCCGGGCGCTCGATCGGGGCAAGCAAGGTCGCACCGCGAACAGGCGGGACCGGGCGCCCCGCAATTCTCTTCGTAAGCGGCCCCTTTATCTCCTCCCAGCGATCGATAACGCCGATCATGTCGGTTGGCGCTTCGGGAAGGTGATCGCCGAGCGCAAAGACCGAATCATCGATCATTACGCCCGGTCTTGACGGAGTGTCGTTCGTCGCAAAACGCACCAGCTTCATGGTCTTTTCCTCTCGAATATCAGCGCATTGCGCAGGGGAAGGCCGACGCTTGGGCCGACTGTCGACAGCTTTGCGCCGTCACGCCTGTCCAAGATTGAAAGCAAACTCGGAACCCCATGCGTTGAGCTCGGTCAGCTTCCACGTGCGGGGCTTCATCGGAAAGTGCTCGTGCCAAGGACGCGCCTCACACATGCCCAATTCCGGTATGAATACGTCCATCTCGGTGTAGAGTTCGATCAAGACGCGTTCGGGGTCGTAGTGATAGGCGGCCAGATTGTGACCCGCCGTATGACGAGAGGGTCCCCAGAGAGTTGGCGTTCCGGCGTGGCTAAGCTTGTCGCACGCGGACGGGTGAGCCGCGTTATCTTTTAACTGGAACGCGACATGGTGAACCCTCGACTCGGGGATATTCACAAGGTTGATCACGTGATGATCGCGATTGCATGTCAGAAACGTCGCGATGCCTTCGAATTCGTCCGTGTACCAAAAGCCAAGGAAGTCCTCGTAGAACCGCCGCAGTTTGTCGGCCTCGGGGCTGATCACCGCGACGTGCCCGAGGCGCAAGGGAGCCACGCCGGCTTCCTTGAATCCGGGCGCAGGCGCCTCAATATGCGGATAAAATTGAAGGACGTGGCCGGAGACGACCTCGACCTCGATCAGAGATGCGATACCGGGCTGGCTGTCTGACTTTGTTTCGGGACGCAAGCCGAGATCGCGAAGGTCCTTCGGGAGGGTGGCGATATCGATATTCGGCTTGAGTTGGTAGCCAAGGCTCAGCAGCGACTTTTGGTCGGTTTTCTTGAGGATGATGTTGTGATGCTCGTACCCGACCGACAGATAGACCTCCCCGTCATCGCCCTTGACCGTCTCTGACAGGCCCAGGCTGCTTACGTAGTGCGCGGTCGTCCTTTCGAGATTCGTGCATCCAAGGCCTACATAGCCGAGCTGAAAAACCTTCGGATCAAAAATTCTGGGCATCATTTCCTCCGCTGACAGTCTCTCGTTGCTTAGTCGCCAATCGCGCTCATTCTGCAAGCACGGCGGGTTGGCCCCGCTCCAGCACCGACGCGCTTTCGCGTCCTTGACCTGGCAAGGGCGCAAGAGCCTCACGGGTGAACCAGGCAGGAAGGGATGGAGCTTTTGATTGGCTCGAGCGAGCTAGTGAAGGAACGAAGCGCGCGCGCGCCTCGATCACCTTCTGGGCGATATAGTTCGCCACCGTTCGAACTCTCGGCAGATCCCGAAGATCGGCGTGAACCACCATGTGATAGGCTTGCGTCGCCTTTACGACATCCGGGAGAACGGGCGTCAAGGACGTTTCCTGATCGGCGACGTAGCGGGAAAGAATGGCGAGGCCTGCGCCGCTCACCGCTGCTGCCAATTGCCCCGCGAAGCTTGAACATGTGAATCGGAGTGTCGGTGTGCAGTCGAGCCCGGTCGCGGCGTCCAGCAGTGCGGCGGAGTTGAAGTCGCTGACGCAGCCGATCCACATTTGCCTGGCGAGGTCGGGCGCTCCGTCGATCGGGTCATGGGCGTCGATGTAGTCTCTGGTCGCATAGAGACGCATTTCTAAGTCGGTCAGCTTTCGAACGAAAAGACGACCTTCGACCGGCCTTTCGATGCCGATCGCGATGTCGACTTCCCGCTTTGATACGCTGAGCGCGTAGGGCAAGGTGATCAACTCGATTTTCAGACCCGGATGAAGGCCCTGCAGTTCGCCAATACGCTTTGCCAAGAACACATTGCCGAAATCATCGGGCGCTCCTATGCGCACCAACCCTTCGACATGTTGCGTGCGCCCGGCGATGTTGCGTTGAATCTCCCAAACAGAGCTCTCTAACGCGTCCACATTTTCGTAGAGTCTCTGGCCTACCTCGGTCAGGCGGTAGCCGTCGGGCCGGCGTTCGAAGAGCTTGCTCTGGAAAGCGCTTTCGAGGCTGGCGATATGCCGCCCGACAGTCGTGTGATCCTGGCCGAGGCGCCGTGCGGCCGCCGTCAGTTTTCCGGCGCGAGCGACCGCGAGGAAATAGCGCAGGTTGTCCCAATCGAGGTGTTCGCTGGTCATCTGCTGGCCTCACCTTGGATCGCCTTGATCGGCGAGACTAGGAAGCGATTGCCGTGGGTTGTCTCGACGCAGCCACCGAAGGCCATCCCAGCGCACGCGTGAACAGGTATTCGGCGTGGTCGGAATCGCTCTCGGCGTTGCCCCGCCAGCAAACGTGCTGGTCGGGCCGCACCAGGACTAGCTTTGCCTGGTAGATCTTCGCCAGTTCAGGATCAGCGATCCGCAGAACCTCGAGCGGGACGCCCCTGCGAGCCGCAGCCGCTGCGATGTGGTCAGTGGAGGCGTCGTCGAACGCCAGCAGCGAGAACCAGGGCCCGAGTTTGTCGTGCAGAGGCGTGCCATCGGCAAAGTAAACATTGGGCAGTCGCGCGCCTGGCAGCGTCGTGGGCTCGTAGGCAACCGGGTCCCGCGGAACGTCGACGAAGGGCTCGGGCATGACGACAGGAGAATCGGCATAGCAATAGCCCATCTCGATGCCGTAGCTTTCGTTCTCCGCGTTTCCAAGCCCCTTGATGCGGACGCCCGCTTCGGCGAGGGCCGCCTCACTCTGGGCGTCTCCGGAACTGGCGAGGTCCTCGTAGGCTTTCCCGATCGCCAATCGTACGGTCATATGGCGCCAGGCCGCCTGACAATTGCGCAGCCCCACGGGGCGACGTTCCCGGTCGTAGGACTCAAGAAGAGCCGGCCCCGCGTAGCCCTTCAAGGTCGAGGCCAACTTCCAACCTATGTCGAACGCATCGCCGATGCCCGTATTCATCCCGTAGCCACCCGTGGGAATGAATTGATGGGCCGAGTCGCCCGCGAGGAAGACCCGTCCACGATTGTAGCTCTCGGCAACGAGCAAATGCGGATTCCAGGGATTCGCAACGAGGGTCTCGAATGCAAACGGACGCGCCGCGAAGCGGTGAACAAGCGCAGATGGATCGATTTCGTCCAATCGGACATCGGGCGGGAGAAATGTGTGCAGAGTCCAGATGTCCCGATCGTTCTGCGCGATCATGGTCGCCTGCGAGGTCTGATAGTGCCAGGCGATACCCCATGGCTGCAGGACGTCGCGGGCGTCGGAGCGAAAATGCACCATATAAAGCTGAGCGACCCGGGCAATTCCGTCGTAACGGATGTCAAGGCAAGCACGAACCTGGCTGATGCCGCCGTCGCAGCCGACCAAATATTGGCACTTTATTTTTTCGGTCTGGCCGGTTTCGACATTCTTTACAGTCGCCATCACAGCGTCCGGATCTTGAACGAGGTCCTCGAAGGCGACGCCGAATCGCACGTCGACTTTCGGCTCTGCCTCGATCGCTCGCTTAAGAACAGGCTCGATTGCGACTTGGGACACCCGCATTGCGGGTTCGACCGGCTGCGAGCCGTCGTTGCGCTCACGAATGATCGCCCTCGCCTGCTCGACGCTCGGGTAGCGAAACCGACACAATTCATGTCCGGAAAGAGACGTGATCCACGACACGTCAAAATTGTTCGTTTCCGGAACGGCAACTTCACGCAGGGGTTTCGACAATCCAAGCTTCCGAAACAATTCCATGCTGCGTGAATTTGTAATATCCATCTTGGGGTGGCGCGTCGTCGATGGGTTTTTCTCGACGAGCATGCATTCGATCCCGAGTGACGCGAGCGTCTTCGCCAACGTCATGCCAACGGGGCCGCCCCCCGCAATCAGGACAGGAACTTCCTTCATGAGTTTCCTCCATATCCCCGGGCGAGGAGCCCATTCCGTGCCGCGGGCCTCCGAGTTGCGTTCAGGCTCTCGGAGACCGGAAGTCGGACGCCTTCCCTTTGGGACTGCCGTCTTTTACACTTGGCAAATTATATAGGAGGACAATTTGCCAACTGGCAAGTCTTTTTTTCCCACGGAACTGAAACGACCGGAATCGGCAAAGCCGGCCCAGGAGCGGCGGGCCGCACGAGCGCGCGCTTCGACGCCGCCCAAGGGGGACTCACGCGCTCGAATCATCGAAGCGGCGCGCGAGGCTTTTTCTACGATGGGTTTCGAAGGGGCGTCGCTGCGAGGCGTCGCCAAGGAAGCGAACGTGCAGCATCAGCTGGCGACCTACTACTTCAAGACCAAGGAAGAGCTTTGGATGGCGGTTATGGACGAACTGGCCACCGGCTTTTTCGACCAACTGGGCGAGCGCATTCGCGGACTCGAGGGGGTCGATGCGGCCACCAAGCTGCGACTGGTCGTGCGTGAGTTCGTCAAGTACTCAGCGGAGAATCCGCAGCTTCATCGCTTGATGACCATGGAGGGCCGCAAGGAGAGCGAACGCCTGGTCTGGTTGGTCAACCGTCACATCTCGCGATTCTTTGCGATTAGTACAAAGCTCATTCGTGAAGCGCAGGCGTTAGGCGTGGTCAGGCCGGGCGACGCCGGTCAATTGCATTATTGCGCCATCGGCATCGCGACCGCGGCGTTTTCGCTGGCGCCCGAATATAAGCTCGTCACCGGAAATGACCCCTTCACCCGCTCGCATATCGAGCAGATCGCAGACCTGGTTTGCGATTTCCTATTTATTCGTTCCGGAAAGTAGTGGCGGAGGCGATCCGACCTCGTCTATTCGTTGGCTCGGGTTTTGGCCGCAGGCAACCGAATTACGAACTTACCCTTATTTTCGCCCTTGTAGAGGCGCTGCAGAGAACCTGGAGCATGCTCTAGCCCTTCATGCATCTCTTCGCGGTAGTTGACGCGTCCCTCCTTGATCCATTGAGAAATCTGCGCCTCGGCTTCTGGAAAGCGGCTCAAGAAGTCAGTCGCAAGAAACCCCTGCATCCGGGCGCGTTTCACCAGAAGATGACGCTCCGGTCGCGGCCCCGTATTCCAAGGATTCCAGCTCGGATATGATGCGGTGCCACAGATCACGACGCGAGCGCCAAGCGCCAAGTTTCGCAACACAGCGTCCGAAATTGATCCCGAAGTGTTGTCGAAATAAACATGGACGCCGTCAGGGCATGCGCGACGCAACGCTTGGTCCAGATCGCCGTCGGCTTTGTAGTCGATGGCGGCGTCATAGCCGAATTCCTCCAGGCATTGGCGTACTTTTTCGCTCCGCCCGCTATGCCTACCGTGCGGCAACCCTTGATCTTGGCGAGCTGTCCCACGCAAGATCCGACCGCGCCCGCCGCGGTCGAAACGACTAGAGTGTCTCCCGGCCTAGGCTCGCCGACATCGAAGAGGCCGAAATAGGCCGTGAAGCCGTTTAACCCCAGAACGCCGAGGTACAGTGAGAGCGGCAGGTCACTAGGCGCGATCTTGAGATTGACATGCTTGTCGGACGCGGCCGCGTATTCCTGCCAACCGAACAAACCCATCAGCTTCTCGCCGACCGCGTAGCGAGGGTTTCGGCTCTCGATGACCTCGCCGACCGCAAAGGCGCGCATCGTATCGCCAATCTCAATGCGGGGCCAATAGGTGCTGGCGTCGGCAATCCATCCGCGCGCCGCCGGGTCGCTAGAAAGATAGTGATTTTGAACGAGAAATTCGCCCTCGGCGATCGAGGGAACGTTGCTGTCTCTAATGTCAAAATTTTCAGCTTGCGGAATTCCGTTTGGACGCGACTTGAGCCAAACTTGTCGGTTGCCTGTCATTGAATTCCCCTATGCGTCGCCTCCGGGCCCAAACGCCCCGAACGCTCGGAGCGGAGGAAGCATCTCCCGAGGCAATGTTAGGACCGGCGCATCGCGAACCAAACTAAAATGCTTGCACATGCGATATGCGCATTTCCCCATTCCCGGCCTGACATCTCTTATGAGGAACAGCCGCTAGTTCTGCTCCTCGTTCCTGGATCAGGGTGGGCGAGTCAACAGCGTGAAGACGAAGACCTTCAGTGCTGCGTGGGCGAGAAACAACCCGCCGGACGCAAGATGAAGGACGAGCGCACCGTAGTAAGGCGCAAGATGGTTATTGGCCATGAAAGACTCCCTTTGCCAAATTGCACGGCATACGGAGTTAGGCGCCACAGCGCGCGGTTTGCCAGTTGTGAATTGTTGAAGTTGTTGCGTGGGAGCCGGTTCGAGGTCCTCCAAACGTGTGCAGCCTATCAAAAGTGCGCACTCAAATTGCACGACCGGGCCCGCGCGGCGGGTGACGCGGTGGGAGCAGGGGCATCTGCTCGAAGCTATGCAGAAACGCCTGACGCAGGGCGGTCCGCACTCGCTGACCAAAACTCTCTAGCCTGGTGAAACGACACTTTGAGCGTACGAAATCGCAGGTAATCGCGGTTCAGCGTGCAAATCGTAGGCGGGAGAGCGTGTCGAATCCCCAACCTGAACAATCCGATTCTGGTTCTGCAGAAAACGGCTCACGAGGCGACGGGCAGAACGGATTGTCCGTTTTGATCGCCCCGATATCCAAATCGAGATACCGCGCACAGACCCATTGGTGACTTCGGTGCGAGGCAACGCGCCTTCAATGTGCACGTGTCGCAGATCGCCTTGCGGCTCAGATAGCGGATCTCGACCCGGCCGCTTGTATTGGTAAAACGCGCCTTCGTCGGACGCAGCAGCTCGCCGGCCGGGCAACCGTACGCATCGGCAGCGCTGTCACAGCTGAAGTCCTTGCGGCTGAAGCGGCCCCGCTTACCCGTTGCCCTCGGACGGCGGCACATAGGCGATGATGCCATCATCTTCGCAAGCCTTCAGGTCCGCACTGCTATAGTAGCCAACATCGGCTAGCGCCCGCCGCGTCTCGGCTTCGAGAACCTCTTTTGCCGCTTTTGCCATCGCATGGAGATGGCCTGCATCGCTGCGATTGACGACCTCGCTGGCGACAATGAGATTGTTCTTGTCGTCGACAACGCTCTGCACATTGTAGCCTGCAATGGTCTGGTCGCCCTTGCTCAGAAGCCTTGCGTCTGGATCGGTCTTGGAGAATTGCCCTTCATCGCTCGCCTCCAGCCGCTCGAGATTGGCCTTTGCGCGCAAGCGCCTGGCCATCAGCTTCTCCACTTTTGCGCCGATATCATCGCCATCTCCCTTGCCATCGCCCTGACCCTCGCTTCGCTGCTTGGCTTCCGCCGCATCGTTGGCTTCAAGCGACTCGCCGTAAGCCTCGATCTCCTTGTCCAGCTTCGCGATCTGTTCGGCGAGCTTCCTGCGCGTGAAAATGCTCTCCTTGCTGGCGTTGCCGTGGAACAGGGCGCCGTCGACCGCAACAAGGGTTCCGCCGACAAGGCCGAGTTCGCGAATGAGCAGCACGAAACTGCGGTTCGCCGCCTTCAAGGCTTCCCAGTTCTCCTTGCGAAAGTTGGCGATCGTTCGATAGCCCGGCCTTAAGCTCTTCAAAAGCCAGATCAGCTCCAGATTGCGGCACGCTTCCCGCTCCAGCCGCCGCGACGACCTGACCTGGTTGATGTAGCCGTAAAGATAGAGCTTCAGCAGGTCGGCTGGATCATAGGGTGGTTGCCCCATGCCGTCCGTGCCTCGGCCTGCATGACGGAAGCCCAGCTTTGCAAGGTCGAGGGCGCAAACGAAGCTCTCGATCGCTCGGACCGGATTGTCCGGCCCCACATAGTCCTCGATCCGGGGTGGAAGCAGACTGGGCCGCTCACGGCTGTCGCCGGTTTTGGATGCGCGATTCGTCATAAACCGAATCGTATATCAACTCCTCAAAAAGTAGAGTTCTTGCCCAGCCTCAAAGGGCAAATCAGCGATTTTGCTGTCCAGCCCTGCAGCGAAAAATATTTCGCTTAACTCGTCGGGCAAATCATCCTTATAAGCCTGCGCCATCC